>JABSRT010000018.1 GCA_013214945.1 Gammaproteobacteria bacterium | reverse complement strand
TACATTAGCAAATACTTCAGAATGCTTTCATTTAGAATATCTTACTGCTTGTGGTGCACTTGCATGTTGAATTCGGGCTGTGTTGATAATAAAAAGGGACACCCATAAAAATATTACTGATATTTAACAATTTTTGTTATTAACATATTATGGGTGACCAAATTTTTCTAATTACCTACTCGCTGCTTAAGAACGCTAAACTGCTCACTGTGTTGATCATCGATGGCGCAAATACTTAATAGATCATCGATAAAATGATCAAGTGCTCGCTCTTCTATCTGCTTTATTTGTGCTTGCTGCTTTTGGGTCAGCATGTGATACATCGTGGCAGCACCAAAGTCGCCGAAGATGATATTGGCTTGGTCGTCGAACAAGGTGTTATGGGCGTATAAGTCGCCATGACAAACCTGATTTTGATGTAGGTGTGTAAATACAGCTTCCATTTGAACAACGATTTTAGCAATTTGGTCAATCGACAGCGTAAAGCTCGCTGGAAAGGTATCGCGGGTGCAGCTTTTAAAACATGGCGGTAGGCCCAAGTTATTAAAGCGAGCGGGTATTAAGTTCATGATCAAAGCTAAGTAGCCTTGCTCGTTCACTTGCGCTAAAGACTGCACCAGATTTGGATGATTACCTACTTTCAAGCACACTTGTAATTCGTCTTCAGGGTAACCATCGCTCGTTACTTCGCCTTTAAACACTTTAACCGCAACCTCATCAGGAAATCTCGCTTGCTCGTTATTCCACGTAGCCTTTGAAATAACCCCTGACGCCCCCTGCCCTAATATTTGATGCAAGGTAAAGCTTGATGACGAAACGTGAGGAACAGGCTCAATGCTGATATCTGACTGACTAAATGGGTTACCTGAAAACGCCAACCACGCAAGTTTAGGTAAGCCTAACAATTGATCTGGGCACTCGGCAAGGCGGTTGGCAGAAATGCGTACTAACTCAAGGTTAGTAGCCTGATCCATGGTTGCCGGCAGTTTTGTTAACAAATTCCCGGCTAATGCTAATTTTTGTAGGCGTGGCCGTTCGCCCAAGGCATCAGGTAATACTTCAATCCGGTTATCCGTTAAGATCAGCCAGCGTAATTTTGGTGGTAATGCACTAGCCGGAACCTGATTAATTTGGTTTGATTTAAAGCCGACCATTTCTAAATTAGGGCATTGTCCGAGTACTTCAGGTAATGTTTCAAACTGGTTGTTTGAAGCAAAAATAATTTTAAGCTGCTTTAACTGCGCTAATTCTGGTGGCAATGAGGTTAATTGGTTGTTGGATAAATCAAGAATTTCTAAGCTGTCAGCCAATGACAATATTTCTAATGGAAATGACGTTAAGTTTTCAGATAAGGCTAAGCGTTGAATACCTGCTAGTTCGCCAGATTGTAGCTGAGAAAGTGTCTGCAAAATAATTAATCCATAGTGAGTGTGTCGTTAAGTAATTCGACTTGAAGGCTGTTGTATGGTTACGCTGCTGTGTAGCGGTTCAATGCCTTAAAGCTAAAACTTAAATTCTAGATAGCAAAAAGCCCGTTACTCTTTCGAGTAACGGGCTTTTCTAATTTGGTGCGGATGGGGGGACTTGAACCCCCACGCCCTAAAGCACAGCCCCCTCAAGGCTGCGTGTCTACCAATTTCACCACATCCGCAAATTTATTTCATTTAGGCTGTTAAGCCAAGTTTTCTAGTTTGGTACATCTGCGCTATCAGATACTGGCACATCAGCGTCTTTAGCTTGTTCAACGGCTTCGATAACTGGGTTTGAAAGATTTTCAAACTCATCTACTTTATTAGCACGTTCAGCAGTCAGATTACCTAGTATTAAGCTTATCAAGAAGAAGATAGTTGCTAAAACACCAGTGCTACGAGTTAGGAAGTTACCTGCACCTGATGAACCAAAAAGAGTTCCAGATGAGCCGCTACCAAAAGAAGCGCCCATGTCAGCTCCTTTACCCTGCTGAATTAACACCAAACCTACGATAGCGAGTGCTACTACCAAATATATTACAATTAGTATTTCATACATTAGTCGTTTCTCTGTGCGTTTTGACAAATGGTCATAAATTTTTCAGCGATTAAACTCGCGCCGCCAACTAAGGCCCCATTTATGTCATCTTGCTTAAATAGTTCAGCAGCGTTGTTTTCATTAACACTGCCGCCGTATAGAATTCTTACTCCAGCGGCCACTTCTTCATCGTGCTTCGCCAAATGTTGACGAATAAAGCGATGAACTTCTTGTGCCTGAGCTGGGGTTGCGCTCTTGCCTGTACCAATAGCCCATACAGGTTCGTACGCTATTACACCGTTAGTAAACGCAGCGATAGAGCTTTGTTCAATAACCGCATCAATATCTTGTGCGATAACATTAAATGTTAGTTCTTGCTCACGCTGTTCGTCTGATTCACCGGTACATAATATCGGGACTAAACCAGCGGCTAACGCGGCTTGATACTTATTGGCAACAAGCTCCGGTGTTTCACCATATAGGCTTCGACGTTCAGAGTGACCAACAATCACATATTCACAACCTAGGTCTAACAACATTTCAGTTGATAGTTCACCAGTAAAAGCGCCTTTGGCTTGCTCACTTACATTTTGAGCGCCGACTTTAATTACTGATCCGTTAGTTGCAACTTGTGTGATTAACGATTCAAGATACACACTAGGAGGACATAAAACAACATCAACACTATTAAGTTGCTGAGTAGAAAAGCTTTTGCTAAATTCTTCAGCTAACAATCTGTTACCGTTCATTTTCCAATTGGCGGCAACCAATGGTCTCAACTTGGTCATTCGTATTCTCTCCATTAAGGCGGGGCTGATATTAACTATTCTTAGTGCTCGTTACAAGTTACAAAGCGAAATATATTAATATTTATGGTTGTTCGAGGGTTTTTTAATCATTTAGTGTCACATCCATGTGACAAAGTCATAAATAGCTTACTCATTAATCACAAAGCGTTTTTACCACGGCAGCAATTTTTTGTGCGTGGAAGTTAACGTCGTCTTCATTAACACCTTCGACCATAACGCGGATTACTGGTTCAGTCCCTGATTTGCGCAGCAGTACCCGACCATCGTTGCCTAAGGCTTGCTCAGAGTCTGCAACCGCTTGTAAGACTTGCGCGTTAGTCATAATTTCCTGCCCTGCTTTGTAACGGACATTAATCATAGTTTGCGGTAATAAGGTCATGCCTTGGCGTAAATCAACCAGATCGAGCCCTGAGTGCTGAATGGCTGTTAAGATCAACAAGGCCGCAACAATGCCGTCACCAGTGGTATTATGATCAAGTGAAATAATGTGGCCTGAGTTTTCACCACCAATTTTCCAACCATTGGCTGCTAGCGCTTCCATGACATGGCGATCGCCAACATCGGCGCGAATAAATGGCACGCCTAGGTTTTTCAACGCAAGCTCAAAACCAAGGTTACTCATTTTAGTGCCGACAACACCGCCACCTAACATGCCGCTTTTAAGTGCTTCACGCACGATAATGTAAAGCGTTTCATCACCGTCAAGCGCGTAACCTGTTCGGTCAACCATCATTAAGCGATCGCCGTCGCCGTCAAGCGCTATCCCTAAATCAGCACCTTCTTCAACAACCTTTTTTTGCAAGTTAGCTAAATCGGTTGCACCATAACCATCGTTAATGTTTAAGCCGTTAGGCGAACAACCGATGGTAATGACCTCAGCGCCTAATTCAGAAAATACGGCAGGAGCGATGTGATACGTGGCGCCGTGGGCGCAATCGACCACTAACTTCATGCCATGAAGTGATAAGGCATTAGGGAAGTTACTTTTACAAAATTCGATGTAGCGACCTGCGGCATCATCAATTCGAGTCGCTTTGCCCAGCAACTCAGATTCAACACAGCCCATTTCTTTATCTAGTTCAGCTTCAATCGCCAACTCAAGATCGTCGTCAAGTTTGGTACCGTCTGCCGAGAAAAACTTAATGCCGTTATCATAATATGGGTTGTGCGATGCACTAATAACAATGCCCGCTTCAGCGCGGAAGGTTCGCGTTAAATAGGCCACCGCAGGCGTTGGCATTGGGCCAACCAACACAACGTTTAAACCCGCTGCAGACAAACCAGCTTCCAGTGCTGATTCGAACATGTAACCAGATATCCGGGTATCCTTGCCAATAATAACTTTTCGAGTGCCTAGCTTGGCAAGTACCTTACCGGCGGCGTAACCTAAACGCATCGCGAACGCTGGGGTGATATGTCCCTCGCCTACTTTGCCTCGAATTCCATCTGTTCCAAAATATTTACGTTGTGACATGTTATTTCCTTTATCATTTTACTTGTCGTTAACCGTGACGGTGATGATTGTCATCGTGAATAGTCCGGTTAACTTGTTCGTTCTCAGTACAGGCTAACGTCACGTTAGCCTGTACTTTTTAAACTGCCTGCTGAGTCGCAGCAAGCACTTTAATGACGTCTGCGGTTTCTTTAACGTCATGCACTCTAATTATCTTAGCGCCTTGCTGAGCGCATAATAGCGCGCCGGCTAAACTGGCCGCTAAACGTTCATTTGGCGCCCGAGACAACAAATGATCAAACATACTCTTGCGTGATAATCCGGCCAAAATAGGCAAACCTAGTGCTTCAAATGCTGTTAAATGTTTAATCAGACTAAAATTGTGACCCATGGTTTTACCAAAACCAAAACCTGGGTCAACGATAATGTGCTCTTTCTTAATGCCAGCTTGCTCGCAAGCTGCAATGCGTTGCTCAAAAAAAACGATAATTTGACTAATTAGTTCGTCATACTTTGGTGCCGCTTGCATAGTGCGCGGTTGCCCTTGCATGTGCATTAAGCACACGGGCACATCGAGCTGCGCTGCGACAGATAAAGCATCAGGCTCTTGTAGTGCCCGAACATCGTTAATTAAATCAGCGCCGGCATTAACAGCCGCAGCCATCACTGGTGCTTTACTGGTATCAATTGAAATCCAGCAGTCAAACCGTGTCGCAATGGCTTCAATCACCGGAATAACTCGATCCAGTTCTTGTGCAACCGCTACATCGGGTGCACCAGGACGGGTTGATTCGCCACCAATATCAATGATGGTAGCACCATCGTTTAGCATTTTTTCAACTTGAACAAGTGCTTGTTGATGATTATTAAAGCGGCCACCATCAGAAAATGAGTCGGGCGTGACATTTAAAATCCCCATTATTTTCGGGGTGTCCAGCCGTAAGATCTTATTTTTACTTTTTAACATCTGCTACCACAGTACTGGTTATACAAAAAAGCCTCGATCTAAATCGAGGCTAATTTAAAATCATCAACTGAGCTAAGATTAGCTAGGAGAATCAGTTTTTGGTTCTGTGCTATCAACTGTAGGCGCTTTATCGGCGTCGGTATCAGTTTTAGTTGTTGCTTCATCCTTTACAACAGTTGCGCCTGAATCATTGTCTGAGTCATTGCTGGCAGCAACATCATCTTTGGTCCAGTTTGCTGGCGGACGAGGTTCAATACGTTCCATCAAGTCATCAATTTGCAATGCATCGATAGTTTCATATTTCATCAAACAAGCAGTCATCGAATGAAGAATATCAATGTTCTCTTCAAGGATTTTTTGTGCACGTTCGTAGTTACGGTCAATGAACGCTCTAATTTCTAGGTCAATGGCACGTGTTGTTTCTTCTGACATGTGCTTGTTTTTACCAACACTACGGCCTAAGAATACTTCGCCTTCTTCGTCAGCGTAAAGCAACGGTCCTAATTTTTCAGAAAGACCCCACTGAGTAACCATTTTGCGTGCAATTTCAGTAGCACGTTCAATGTCATTCGAAGCGCCAGTACTAACACGATCTTCACCATAAATAAGTGACTCAGCAATACGACCGCCGTATAAACTCGAGATCATGCTTTCTAAATGCAGCTTAGAATGGCTTACGCGATCATGATCGGGTAGATACATAGTCACACCCAACGCACGGCCACGAGGAATGATGCTTACTTTATAAACTGGATCATGTTCTGGTACCAAACGACCAACAATCGCGTGTCCAGCTTCATGGTAGGCAGTCATCTTCTTCTCTGACTCACGCATAACCATTGACTTGCGCTCTGCGCCCATCATGATTTTGTCTTTGGCTTTTTCAAACTCTTCCATGCTAACAACACGTTTAACACCACGGGCTGCAAATAACGCTGCTTCATTAACTAAGTTCGCTAAATCTGCACCTGAGAAACCAGGTGTACCACGAGCAATAACACTCGCTACAACATCATCGCCTAATGGCACTTTACGCATATGCACTTTAAGTATTTGCTCACGGCCTTTAATATCAGGCAAGCTAACAACCACTTGACGGTCAAAACGACCAGGACGTAGCAATGCTGGATCTAACACGTCTGGACGGTTAGTCGCGGCAATAACGATAATACCTTCATTACCTTCAAAACCATCCATTTCAACTAACATCTGGTTTAATGTTTGCTCACGCTCATCATTACCACCACCTAAACCTGCACCACGTTGGCGACCAACGGCATCGATTTCATCGATAAAGATAATACAAGGCGCAGATTTTTTAGCTTGCTCAAACATGTCACGGACACGTGATGCGCCAACACCAACAAACATTTCAACAAAGTCAGAACCTGATATGGTAAAGAACGGAACTTTAGCTTCACCGGCAATCGCTTTAGCCAGTAATGTTTTACCCGTACCTGGAGGACCAACTAGCAATATACCCGTTGGAATACGACCACCAAGTTTTTGGAATTTGGTCGGCTCGCGTAAGTAATCTACCAACTCAGCCACTTCTTCTTTGGCTTCATCACAACCGGCAACATCTGCAAAACTGGTGTTGATTTGATCATCACTCATTAAGCGGGCTTTGCTTTTGCCAAAAGACATCGCGCCTTTACCACCGCCGCCTTGCATTTGGCGCATAAAGAAGATCCAGACCCCGATTAATAAGATCATTGGGAACCAAGAAATTAGAATCGACATTAACACACTGCTTTCTTCTGGTGCTTTACGGTCGACACGAACTCCTTTAATAATTAACTGATCGATTAGTTTTGAATCATACATCGGTAAAATAGTAACAAACTTGCTACCATCACGACGTTCGCCATTAAAGGTGATGCCATCTTCACTAACATTTATGTTCGCCACACTGCCCCGATCAACTTCTTGAACAAATGATGTGTAATCTAATTTATTGGCATTTGGACTGTCGCTACCAAACCCTTGAAATACTGACATCAATACAACAGCTATTACTAACCACAGTATTAAATTTTTAGCCATGTCACTCAATGTATGACCTCTTCTTATGAAATTAATTAAATGCAAATATAAGGTTACTATACTTTATAACCCGCTGCTACTCTTATGCTACTTGTAACCCGTAGCAACAATATAAACTTCACGTGAACGGTCACGTGATGAATCAGGTTTTCTGGTTCGAACTACTTTAAACATCGTGCGAATTTCTTTCATATAATCCTCATATCCTGCTCCCATAAATACTTTAACCGCAAAACTACCATTGGGCGCTAATACTTGACGACACATATCTAGTGCTAATTCTACCAAATACATTGACTTGGGTTGGTCAATAGAACTGGTGCCACTAAAATTTGGTGCCATGTCAGATAATACCACATCAACTTTATTATCACCCACTCGGGCTAATAAAGCATTAAGTACTGCTTCTTCACGAAAATCGCCTTGTAAAAAAGCAACACCAGCAATTGCATCCATTGGTAATAGATCACAGGCAATAACCTGTCCCTTATCTCCAACAACTTTTGCCGCAAGTTGCGACCAACCACCAGGCGCTGCTCCTAAATCAACAACAGTCATGCCTTCTTTAATTAGCTTATCTTTCTCTTGTATTTCTAATAACTTAAAAACCGCACGTGAACGATAACCCAATTTCTGGGCTTTTAGAACATAGTGATCGTTAAAATGTTCCTCGATCCAACGATTACTACTTTTGGTACGAGGTTTTCTTTCATGTTTCATTAAATTATTTCTCAAACGTAAGCTATTTACAGCTTTATGGGACTTAGCTAATAGAATTAAAAATGATATGGGGGTAAAATAGCAACCTTTCAACCCTACTACAGTGAATTTTTCAAAGATGAAATTGAGCAATAAGCAAAAACAACACCTTAAAGGTTTAGCCCACAGCCTGAAACCCGTCGTACAACTTGGCTCTAATGGCTTAACTGAAGGTGTTCTTGCTGAAATCGAAAATGCCTTAGCACATCACGAATTAATAAAAGTTAAAGTAGCAACTAGCGACCGTGAAATGAAAAAACTTATCATTGAAGCGATCGTTCGTGAAACGGAATCAGTACAAGTACAAACGATTGGTCATGTTTTGGTTATTTATAAGCCAAACTCTGAACAAAAAATAGTATTACCACGCGGTTAAGCTCATTGAGCTGATAAAAAAGGAGCCACTGGCTCCTTTTTTTATAGATAATAGCCCAATACCGGCTAAATATATTCTACTTTAATAATTTCAAATTCTTTAACACCGCCGGGTGTTTGCACCGTAATTTCATCATCAATATTTTTTCCGATAAAAGCACGAGCAATCGGTGAGTTAATCGAGATTAAATTCGCTTTAATATCCGCTTCATCATCACCAACAATGCGATAGGTCACTTGCGAGTCATCATCAAGATTGAGTGCCGTTACTGTCGTACCAAAAATCACACGACCTTTGTTTGGGATTGTTGTTACATCAATAATTTGTGCATTTGACAATTTACCGTCAATCTCTTGAATACGGCCTTCACAAAAACCTTGCTCTTCACGCGCTGCATGGTATTCGGCATTTTCTTTTAAATCACCATGATCACGAGCGATTGCAATATCGTTTACAATACGTGGGCGTAATACAGTTTTTAAATGTTCTAACTCAGTGCGAAGTGCAACGGCACCCTGCTCGGTCATAGGTACTGAACTCATAAAGTCTCTTTAATGGAAAATATAAATAATTGCAGCCATTTTAGAACAGCACGAAGCGATTGGCAAACACAAAAAGATCCTATCACCATCTGATGACTCAGCAATTATTGGTCTGGGCGCTCACTTAGCCGCTTTAGCTGGAAACTGAGCAGGTAGTAGACCCAAAGTTACCGCCTGACGCACTAAAGCCATCAGATCAATTTTGGTTAAGGCCGTCAATTGGGCAAGATTGTCGAGCACAAAATATTGTGGCTGCATAATATCAATTCGATACGGGGTTCTAAATACCGTCAGTGGATCGAGCGGACTAATTTGAGCTTCTTTTCGATAGGCATACTGGGTTTCACCGGGTGATGACAAAATACCCCCACCGATAATGCGCAAACCATCGCTGCTTTTGACCAAACCAAATTCGACCGTAAACCAATATAAACGAGCGAGATATACCCGTTCTTGCTTGGTCGCTGCCAAACCCAACTTACCATAGTGTTCGGTAAACGTCGCAAAATGATCATTGGTCAACATCGCGCAATGACCAAATATCTCATGAAAAATATCGGGCTCTTGCAAATAATCAATGTCTTGACGATTACGAATAAAGGTAGCAACCGGAAACTTCTGTTGGGCCAATAAGCTAAAGAAGTGCTCAAAACCAATTAATGCCGGTACCGGTACGACTTGCCAGCCGGAAGTATCGCGTAATACCTGATTAATTTCTTCAAGTTGGGGGATCCGGTCTAGCGGTAAATTGAGTAACAATAAACCATCTAAAAAGGGCTGGCATGCCGTTTCATTAATAACGGCCATTTGCCGAGCGATTAATTCAGACCAAACTTGATGTTCTTGCGCACTATAATCAATGGTGCCATCACTCGCTGGTTGCTTGGCTTTATATACTGTTGCCTTTGCCATATCGGGCCTCGCTAGCTAGATTAATAATCAACAGCTAGCTTAATAATAGCAATTTATCTCGTTTGATATCACCTATCGACGATAATAAAGTTCAGCATCCGATTAATCTTCACCTTTGTCATTCATCAGGTGTGACGTGGCGTAAAAGATCATAAAGACCACAATAGCCGCCATCACACTTAAGCCGATGACACTGCCAAGTGCCGCATCGTTATTTAATACAAATTCTATCCAGTCCATTGTAAGCTCCAGTCTCTATTAATCATTAATAGTGCTATTTGTTATTGCAATTCCTCGAAATTAAATCATCAGTTTTGTGTGGCCAAAAGCGTCTGAGAACAACTTATTACTTTTGTCGTAAACAATCACGGATCATTAAGAGGTTTGATTTAAGTGATATCAAATCCGATAATTAATTTAACGGCATTGGATAATGCCAATTACATTAAAAAGGTGATCATTTTTCACGGTTAAAACAAATAATGTAATTGGTATGAGCTCTATGATAAGCAAACTGGGGGAAATCAAACTGATCGGGATCAAACATTGGTGGGGTTTTGTTGGTTTTTTAAACGTCAAAAAGCCCGCAATTGCGGGCTTCTTGGTGCTTTACTAATCTTTGGGTGGGAAAAAGCTTGCTTATCGCTTAGCCAATTTCTCTTTAATACGTGCAGCACGACCTGAAAGGTCACGAAGATAGTAAAGTTTCGCTTGACGAACAAGTCCGCGGCGCTTAACTGTAATGCTATCAACAACAGGGCTGTGAGTTTGGAAAACACGCTCAACACCAACACCGCTAGAAATTTTACGTACGGTAAATGCTGAATGTAAACCACGGCTACGAATAGCGATTACTACGCCTTCGTATGCCTGTAGACGAGTACGCTCGCCTTCTACAACTCGAACCTGAACAACAACAGTGTCGCCAGGTGCGAAGCTAGGAAGATCTTGCTTTAGCTGTGCATCTTCGATTGCTTGAATAATTGGATTTTTCATAATTCTCTCATCCTAGATTATACTGAACTCTTCAAACCGTTGTTTTTTTCAACAACAAGGGCAAGCATTTTAGCTTGCTCGTCAGTCAGAGCTAGGTCATCGATTAAATCGGGTCGACGTTTATAAGTTCTCTCAATTGATTGCTCTAAACGCCAACGTCTTATTTTTTCATGATTTCCGCTTAGTAATACCGCAGGAACTGATTCGCCATTTAAGGTTTCAGGGCGAGTATAATGCGGGCAGTCTAATAAACCATCAGCAAATGAGTCTTGCTCTGCCGATGCCTGTTTACCCAATACTCCAGGAACAAAACGAGACACTGCATCAATCAATGTCATCGCAGGAAGTTCCCCCCCACTTAATACATAGTCACCAATAGACCATTCTTCGTCGACAAGACTTGTAATGATCCGTTCATCTATTCCTTCGTAGCGACCACAAATTAGAATTAAATTCTTATTTGTAGCCAGCTCTTCAACCCCAGTTTGGTCTAAGCGACGGCCCTGTGGCGATAAATAGATAACCTTAGCTTTACCACCAGTTTCTTCAATCGATGCTGCTTGCGCGGCATTGATTGCATCAGTTAGTGGCTGCACCATCATTAACATACCCGGACCACCGCCATAAGGACGATCATCAACGGTACGATGTTTATCATGGGTGAAATCACGAGGATTCCAACATTGCAACTGTAATAAGTTATTCTTAACTGCACGTCCTGTAATGCCCTGCTCTGTGATGGCTTTAAACATGTCAGGAAATAACGTTATAATTCCTAACCACATTTTAACCACCTCACAACTGACATCTTCAATTCGGTATTCGCACGAAACATTTTAGAAAAACGTGTACTTTTATTTAAAGCACAAACGCTTAACAACATATAACGTACTCCAACCACTTAGAAATCAGGATCCCAGTCCACTTCAATAACCCGGGTCTGACGATCAATATTAATGATCACTTCACCATCGACTAAAGGGATTAATCTTTCTTTTTTACCGAACGCGTCGCGAATATTCGCTTTTACTTGCAGTACGTCGTTAGAACCGGTTTCCATTAGCGCATCGACATGCCCCATGGTATAACCTTTAGTGTTCTTCACTTCCATACCGATAAGTTCACGCCAGTAGAAGTCATTGTCGTCAAGCGCTACAAGTTGCTCAGAGTTAACAGCGATTTTACAACCGGTCATACGCACTGCGTCATCACGGCCATTACCATCGGCTAACCTTGCTACAACTCCTTTGCCATGGACTCGCCATTCGGCGACTTCCACTTCAACCCATTTCCCGGCTACTTCAAGTAACCAAGGCGAGTAATCAAAAATACTCTCAGGGGTGTCGGTGTAGGTAGTGATTTTCATCCAACCTTTGATACCGTATGGTGCACCTATGCAGCCTAACAGTACATTTTCGCTGGAGTTACTCATCAAATACCCTTACGCAGCTTTACGCGCGTCTTTAATTAATTTTGCTACGCGATCAGTAGTTTGAGCGCCTTGGCCAATCCAATGTTCAACACGGTCAAGATCAAGACGTAGAGTCTCTTCTTGGCCACGAGCCATTGGGTTGAAGAAACCAATTTTCTCAATATAACGGCCGTCACGTGCACAACGACTATCTGCTACTACTACCTGGTAGAATGGACGCTTCTTTGCGCCACCACGAGCCAAACGAATGGTTACCATAGGTAAATATTCCTCTAATGTTTCTGGTGATTAACCAGAGTGTTATCTAAATGTTTTCACAGCCTAATTCTGACAAGACTTGAAATATATTATCCAAGCTCGCCGACATCTTAGGCCAATATCGAACGCACCCAGATTAGAAAGCCCGCAAATTTTACGCTATTTGGAGTTCAATGCAACGTGTAAATTGCTTTATATTTCACAATTTTGAAAATAATTGACTTGATTTTTAAAAAGAAGAGACAAATGAAGAGAAAATTAGGTGATTACTTAATAAAAATACAACTTGCCACAAGCACATTAGGTTGTGCTTGTGGCTTTAGGAATTATCGGCGCGGTGGTAAACCACCCATGCCGCCCATTCCTCCCATGCCACCCATTCCAGGGGGCATCATACCTTTCATGCCGCGCATCATTTTTTGCATGCCGCCTTTACCCGACATTTTCTTCATCATTTTTTGCATTTGAGTAAATTGTTTCAGCAGTTTATTAACTTCTTGAATTTGTACCCCGGCGCCCGCTGCAATACGACGCTTGCGTGAACCTTTAATAATATCGGGACGAGCACGTTCGCCTGGCGTCATTGAAGAGATAATCGCTTCCATGCGCACGGTCATTTTATCGTCCATTTGATTTTTAACGGCATCGGGAATTTGTCCCATGCCAGGCAATTTGTCCATCATGCCCATCATGCCACCCATATTACGCATTTGCGCTAACTGGTCGCGGAAGTCTTCTAGATCAAAACCTTTACCTTTTTTAAGCTTCTTCGCTAATTTTTCGGCTTTGGTTTTATCAACCTTACGTTCAACTTCTTCAATAAGTGACAGTACATCACCCATGCCTAAAATACGTGAAGCAACGCGATCTGGGTGGAAAGGTTCTAATGCATCAACTTTTTCGCCAACACCTAAAAACTTAATTGGTTTGCCGGTAATTGCACGAATTGATAACGCTGCACCACCGCGTGCATCACCGTCGGTCTTCGTTAGAATGATACCGGTCAAAGGCAAGGTATCATTAAACGCTTTGGCAGTATTCGCCGCATCTTGGCCGGTCATTGCGTCAACAACAAACAACGTTTCTATTGGGTTAACCGCTTTATGCAGTGCCACAATTTCGTCCATCATGTCGCTATCAACATGCAAACGACCAGCCGTATCGACAATGACTACATCAGCAAAGGCTTTTTTGGCGTGAGCAATCGCGCCGTTGACAATGTCGACCGGTTTTTGAGAGATATCAGATGGGAAAAAATCTACTTCAACTTCAGCGGCTAAGGTTTCTAGCTGTTTAATTGCCGCCGGACGATAAACGTCGGCACTAACAACAACAACCGATTTCTTTTCACGCTCGCGTAAAAATTTAGCCAACTTAGCGACACTGGTCGTTTTACCAGCACCTTGCAAACCGGCCATCATAATAACAGCTGGCGGTTGGGCATTTAGGTTAAGGCCTTCATTAACCTCACCCATTGCCGATTCGAGTTCACTTTGTACAATTTTAAGGAACACTTGGCCAGGGTTTAAGCTTTTAGTAACGTCGGTACCTAAGGCACGTTCTTTAACCTTGCTAATAAAATCACGTACTACTGGTAAAGCAACATCAGCTTCTAATAAAGCCATGCGCACTTCGCGCAAAGTTTCTTTAATATTGTCATCGGTCAGACGACCTCGGCCACTGATATTTCTTAGCGTACTGGATAATCGATCGGTAAGGTTTTCAAACATAGTAAAAGCAAACCACTAAAGTAAATAATTAATTGCTGCCATTATAGCCTAAGCATTTCCTAATACGCTAGCGCCTTGATCACAAATGAGTGTTTTGCGTGATAGTCGAATCATTCAAGCGCGATTAAAACCAGTAATGACTCAAAGTTATGTAAAATATTGTAAATTCTGGCAGCTGACCACCCAAGGTTAATGACGCAATTGGTGAAACAACGTAGGATATTAAGCTACTGACATTGCTAATATTGTCTTCCTACTGGAAATATCCTAATGAACTTGGTTAGAAAGAATCTGCCTTATCTACTGCTCATTGTCTTGATCGCGATAGCTTATGGCATCAGTGAGACTAAACCTGAATTAAAAAAACGTCGCCATGTCTCGGCACCTTTATTAAGTGTTGAGGTGCAGCCAATAGTCACCCAAGATTATCAGGTTAAGATTGAATCCTTTGGTAAAATAACACCCAAGACCCAAAGCGATCTCACCAGCCAAGTTGCAGGTTTGGTAATAGCGGTTAGTGATAAATTTAGCCCAGGCAAGTTTTTTAATGCTGGAGACCTTTTAGTTACGATAGATCCCCGTGATTATAAAATTAAAGTCGAAGCGGCCGACGCCGAATTAGCGCAAGCTAAGGTCACTTTTGATGAAGAGGTCGCACTATCTAAGCAAGCGATTAAAGACCGCAGAAATCTGGGGTTAACCAAGGCCGCATCGGCTTTCGCGCTGCGTAAACCACAAATGGCCGCTGCCAAGGCTAAAATGCAAGCCGCTAATGCCAACCTCAAGCAAGCCAAACTCGATGTTGAACGTACCTTTATTCGCGCCCCTTATAATGGCCGAATAAAAGTTAAGCACATCGGCTTAGGTCAAGTTATCAATACCAATACCAGTATTGCTCAAATCTTTGCTACCGATGTCGTTCAAGTCAGTTTGCCGATTAAAAATTCAGAATTAGACCTAATCGAATTACCGCAAAACAACTTAACTAAAGCAACGACGGCGTTAACCCCAAATAATGTCATTATTACCAACAGTCTTGGTGGCGAAATTCAGCCTTGGTCAGCCACTTTGCTGAGTACAGCTGGCGCCATTGATGACAACAGCCAACAACTTCATGTGTTAGCACAAATCGAGCAACCATTTAATCATCCGCAGTTTAGATCGTTAAATGTTGGTCAGTTTGTAAATGCCACCATTACCGGAAAACTTATTCCTAGCGTTGTTGTCATTCCTAACTCTGCGATTTATCAAGGCAGTTATGTGTATATTGCGCAGCAAAACACGCTGCAAAGACGTGCGGTGAAAGTTGGCCATCAAAACAGCAATACAGCCGTGATTACGCAAGGGCTGGTCGCGGGTGAAATATTAATTATCACGCCGCTCGGTCAGGTTAGTTCGGGACTAGCGATAAAAATTCTGGGGGCTGAAGATAACAGCATCAGTACTAATATAAGTACTAATATAAGTACTAATATAAGCACTGATATCACCACCAATACCAGCATCAAGGATAGCGCGAATGATTAGTTGGTTTGCTCGAAACGACGTTGCCGCTAACTTGCTAATGTTAAGTTTGTTATTGGTCGGCTTGTTGTCATTAAATTTTAAAATCCCGTTAGAGGTGTTTCCGTCGGTTGAGCCACGTACGATCTCAGTATCAATGGCTTTACGCGGCGCGACACCGCAAGATACCGAGCAAGGTATTGCGATCCTCATTGAAGAAGCGATTGCCGATTTAGAAGGCATAAAACAAATAATCAGCCATTCTAATGAAGGCAGCGCCAACGTTATTATTGAAGTGGAAAATAGTTACGACCCCCGGATCCTACTAAATGATATAAAAAGTCGGGTTGATGCGATAAATAACTTTCCGGTTGCCGCAGAACGAGCGGTTGTTAGCCTCGCTAAATTCCAACACGAAGTGATTAGTGTTGCCGTTGCTGGCAATGTCAGCGAGTTAGAAATACGCCAATGGGCCGAACGAGTTCGTGATGACATTTTGCGCCTTGATGGCATTACCCAAGTAGAACTCGACTCAGTGCGCCCTTATGAAGTACGCATTGAAATAAACCAAACTACCCTGCGTCAATACTCGATCAGTTTACAACAAGTGGCGAACGCCATTAGTAATAGCTCACAAGATTTATCTTCTGGTAACTTACGTACCGCAGGCGGTGATGTGCTTATTCGCTCATCGGGCCAAGCCTACCGCCAAGACGACTTTGACAATATTATAATTTTAACCCAAGCCGATGGCAGCTTGATTAGACTAAAAGATTTGGCCAGCGTATTTGATGGATTTGAGGACAGTGATTTTTCGAGTCGGTTTAACGGTAAATCAGCCGCCTTTATCGATATTTATCGCGTGGGCAATCAAAGTGCAATCGATGTGGCCGACCAAGTTAAAAACTACCTTAAAAATAAACAGCCGTTAATGCCTTCAGCCATCGAACTTAGTTACTGGCGAGATCGCTCAACGATTGTCAAAAGTCGTTTAAAGACATTATCGACCAATGCATTGCAAGGCGGTATTTTAGTGTTGTTATTATTAACCCTGTTTCTGCGCCCTGCCGTCGCGTTATGGGTTTTTATTGGCATTCCAGTGAGCTTTATGGGCGCATTTGTGGTGATGCCGTTGTTTGACGTCTCACTCAACATCTTTAGCCTGTTCGCCTTTATTTTAGTGCTCGGCATTGTGGTTGATGACGCTATCGTCACCGGTGAGAATATTTATACTCACCTCAATAGTAGTGATAGCGGCTTGCAAGCCGCTATTCGTGGCACCCAGGAAGTGTCTGTGCCGGTCACCTTTGGTATTTTAACCACGGTGGCAGCCTTTATGCCGTTAGCATTTATTGGCGGTCAGCGAGGCGATTTGTTTGCTCAAATCCCAATAGTGGTTATCCCTATTTTATTGTTTTCACTGATAGAATCAAAGTTAGTGTTACCCGCACATTTAAAACACTTAAAATTGCGTAATCATCAGCAAACACCTGGCCGATTTAGCGTATTTCAGCAACGATTTGCCGACGGCTTCGAGCGCGGAATTTTAACCTACTACCGCCCGTTGCTTGCTGTTACCCTACGTAATAAACGCATCACTATTTTTAGTTTTGTCGGCATGTTATTAATTATCGGTGCCATGATCAGCAGTGGCTGGATGAAGTTTACTTATTTTCCACGCGTTGAAAGTGAAATAGCGCGCGCATCGCTAACAATGCCCACTGGTACGCCTTATGCTGTCACCGATAAATACATTCAAAAAATGACCGACAGTGCGTTCAAACTCAAACAAAAATATTATGAGCAAGAAGGCATCAATCTCATTTTAGACATTAACTCGGTTACCGGCAGCAGCGGTCGCTCGCAGGGCTCGCACCGTGGTCGGGTGATGTTTGAAATTGTCGCCCCCGAAAAACGTCAACTGCAAATTAGCAGCAGTCAATTGATCAAGGAATGGCGCGCGTTAATTGGCGATATACCAGGCGCGCAAAGCTTAACGTATCGCGCAGAAATTGGTCGCACTTCAGATCCGGTCGACATTCAGTTTTACGGTAACGATTTAGCGACCCTCAATGACATCGCACTTAAGGTTAAACAACGTTTAACGCTCTACCCTGCCTTATACGACATTACCGATTCGTTGTCAGATGGCAAGGAAGAGTTGCAAATTGAATTAACCCAAACGGCTTATGCGCTGGGTTTTAGCCGCAGCGATATTCTAAGTCAGATTAGAAGTGGCTATTTTGGGATTCAGGTTCAACGCATTCAACGTGGCCGCGATGACGTTAGAGTCATGCTAAAACTGCCAAAGTCTGAACGTTTATCTCTGGCAGGTCTCAAAGATTTACGCATAACAAGCGCCGACGGTTTAAGCGTGCCACTGAGTCAATTGGTGGAGTTTATTGCGGGGACCGCGCCAAGCTCTATCGTGCGAGTCGACCGTTACCGCACGCTAAAAGTAACAGCAGATGCGATAAAATCTCAAGCTAACATGACCTTAATTCAGCAAGATCTTAAGGTATATATTGACCAGCTGTTGCTACAATATCCGGGCATCCATTACAAATTCGAAGGCGAGGCGCGTGAGCAGCGTGAATCGTTCAGCTCAATGTTAATTGGCTTATTCGTGATGTTATTTGTCATTTATGGCTTGCTCGCCATTCCGTTTAAGTCATACATTCAACCCTTGATTGTAATGTCAGTTATTCCATTTGGGGTGATTGGCGCGGTCGCTGGCCATTGGATTATGGGCATGAATTTGACCATTTTAAGCCTAATGGGCATGATGGCACTCGTTGGGGTGGTTATTAACGATTCATTAGTCTTGGTCGATTATATTAATACCCATTACCGTAACGGTAAAATGAGCCTCACTGAGGCAGTGTTAAGCGCCGGCGCAGCCCGATTTAGACCGGTGATGTTAACGTCGCTGACCACTTTTATTGGCTTAATGCCTTTACTGTTTGAAAAATCAACGCAAGCGCAGTTTTTAATCCCGATGGCCGTGTCATTAGCTTTTGGCATTATTTTTGCCACCTTAATTACTTTGATCATGGTCCCGATTAATTACGTTATCGCTGAAACCTTGCAACAGCGCTATCATCAATGGGTCAATCGTTAATTATTAGCCACAATAGCGTTATTTCAATTTAATTTCTTCATCAGATTATTGAGTTGA
Source organism: Gammaproteobacteria bacterium (assembly GCA_013214945.1). Lineage (NCBI taxonomy): Bacteria > Pseudomonadati > Pseudomonadota > Gammaproteobacteria > Gammaproteobacteria bacterium. Next base: position 90,289 of record JABSRT010000018.1, on the reverse strand, counting down.
AATAACGTCATCACCCAATGTTACAGATCAAGTATTTTGACATCAGCCCGTGCGATTACTTAACAGATATAGTAGGATCTAGTCTGTCATATGATGGGATCGGAGCCACAGGAAGTAACATGAAAGTAATTGAGTTTATCAAGCAAAAACAAATGGATTTTCAACAGAGCAACGCGGAGTTTAGAGCTTTGCTAGAGCCAAAGATTAAAGATTGGTCACAACTGCTCAACGATACTTTTACCAACACCCTTAATAATCCGTGGATGTCACGATTTGCGCCACATGATGACGACAAAAGTACCGATCTGACCAGTAAACCACTGGTGATGTCAGCGCAAACAGAGCAAATGTACCTTGAGTTAAAACAACAACTTGGTGAAGAAACCTTTCTCGGCGAGTGGCATATGGTCGATCAAGAATGCATCGATCAATTCGCCAAAGTAACGGGAGACAGCCAATGGATCCATACCGATCCAGTGCGTGCTCAAGCCGAATCGCCATTTAAAACAACCATCGCGCATGGCTTTTTAACCTTGGCCTTGATCCCAACGCTAACCGATACCGTCAACCCCGATCGCAACCCGTATCCGAACGCCAAAATGGCGGTCAACTACGGTCTAAATCAAGTTAGATTTCCATCTCCGGTAAAATCGGGTACCCGAGTGCGCGCCCGCACCCGATTAATTGGCCTAACCCCAATGAAACGCAGTATTGAAGTGATTAGCGAAGTGAGCATTGAGATAGAAAATAGCAAACGTGTTGCTTGTATTGCAGAGACAGTACTGCGCTTATATTTTAATTAAGCGCTACCCTTCATCATTGAAACCGCAGTTTTATTATGGAATACATCCGTGTATTCCACCAAAGGTCGCCGCAAACGGCGCTCAAAATGTTTCCAGAACATTTTGTGTCTGCATATTCAATAACAATCACTTATAAAACATAAGCTCATGCTATTCCATATTTGACGGCTTCACTGCAATTCCAATAATTTTGGGTATATTACTATTGCGCTTTTCATCATTGAAACCGCAGCTTTATTATGGAATACATCCGTGTATTCCACCAAAGGTCGCCGCAAGCGGCGCTCAAAATGTTTCCAGAACATTTTGTATCTGCATATTCAATAACAATCACTTATAAAACATAAGCTCATGCTATTTCATATTTGACGGCTGCACTGCAATTCCAATGATTTTGGGTATATTACTCTTGCGCCTTTTGTCATTAAACCGCAGCTTTATTATGGAATACATCCGTGTATTCCACCAAAGGTCGCCGCAAACGGCGCTCAAAATGTTTCCAGAACATTTTGTATCTGCAAATTCAATAACAATCACTTATAAAACATAAGCTCATGCTATTCCATATTTAACGGCTTTGCCGTAATTCTAATGGTTTGGGCTCTGTTGTACTAAAGTGCTCAATAATCAGATTAATCGGAACTCTATTGATGGTCGCTCAATGCTAGTTTTACCGCGTGGTTCGCATGAATAGCCGTGGTATCGTACAGAACGACATCAGTGTCAGCTTGAGCCACTAACAATGATATTTCGGTGCAGCCTAAAATCACCGCTTGGGCCCCTTGCTTAAATAACTGCGCGATAGTCGTTAAATAGTGCTCGCGCGATTCATCTCGAATTACTCCCAAACATAACTCGTTATATATAATGTCGTGCACGACTTGGCGCTGTGACTCATTAGGTACCAGCACCTCAATCCCAAACTCATCAGTTAGCCGCGATTTGTAAAAATCTTGTTCCATCGTAAATTTAGTACCGAGCAAGCCGACTCGGGTAATATTGTCACTGCGTAACGCCATCGCTGTCGCATCAGCAATATGCAGTAACGGTATGGTGATGGCGGCCTCAACCTCTGGTGCAACTTTATGCATGGTATTGGTACAAATTAACAAAAAATCTGCGCCGCCAGCTTCAACGGCCTGCGCCGCGCTGATTAGAATATTTGCTGTTTCGTCCCAATCCCCCTGATGTTGCAATTGCTCTATCGGTGAGAAATCGACACTATGGAGTAAGATTTTTGCACTATGTAAGCCACCAAGTACTTGTTGTACTCCCTGATTGAGCGCTTGATAATAACTAACCGTGGACTGCCAGCTCATGCCACCGATTAAACCAATTGTTTTCATGAGACTTGGTTACTCCTTAATTATTACAAATTAGTTATTAGCGATTTATTATGACAATAAGCAACCGCCATCGACATCAATGGTCGTGCCAGTCACAAAATCATTCTCAATCAAAAATACAATGGCTTGTGCCACTTCTTCTGGGCGCCCCGCACGAGAGATCAAGTGATTAGCGGTATTATTACGGTATAACTCCTCACGCGACTCACCTTGTAATGATACCATCGGTGTATCAATAACCCCTGGGGCCACCACATTTAAGCGCTTTGGCGCAATTTCTGGGGCAACCGCTTTAACAAAGGCTTCAACAGCACCGCCGACCGACGACAAAGCGACTTGTCCGGGTTTGGCTTTTCTGGCTGGGGTACCACTGACCAAGACAATAGTGCCGTCGTCACTCAGGTGCTTGGTGCCTAAGCGCACCACATTGGTATAGCCCCATAACTTGTCAAATGACGCTTGATAACCGTCGAGATCCATATCAAGAAAAGGACCAATAGCCCTTGAGCCGCCCGTCGCCGCACTGACTAAAATATCAAAGGGAGCGCACTCTTCAAATAACGTTGCCAACGCCTCACGGTCAAGCACATCACATTGTTTGGCCGTAACGCCTGCTGGTAATGGGCCAGCTTTATCCGGGTTTCGGCTAATCGCAATAACAGTGGTGCCTTGTGCCGCAAGCAGCGACGCCGTCGCCAGACCAATACCTGAAGTGCCACCAAAAACGAGCGCGGTCTTATTAGTTAGCTTCATCTTGTTACCTTTCACTTTGATTGATTAGAATGATTTATGAAATAATTTGTCCAGAGTAGTTGCTCAATACTATTACGATAACTAATTGTTACCAATAGGTAACACGATATTAAAATCTAAATACGCTGGCATTGATGCGGTTTTTAGTCTTAGGCTGTTATTGCAACATCGAATATACCGCCCCGAAATGAGCACTTATTAACCACACCTGCAATTAACTCGACAAAAATTGTAATATTTGGTGTCTAAAACACATTAAAATCAGCCTTTAATGGCATTTATTAGCTAACCAGTTCAATTGCTGACATTTTGGTACAAAAGGTTCTAACAATATAACTACCTTATTTTTGATACTGCAGTGATTGTACTGTATAAATTAATTCTCGTAATTTAGGGTAAAGCAACGTAGTATCACAATCATTCAGACGTCTAAACGTCTATCATGTTGCTTTTAATGTTGGCATTTAGTAAATTTTTATAGGGTAGTTTTAAGATGAGTCAGTTGAGCAAGCAAGCACATTTCGAGCAAGTAAGATCAGAGTTGGACGAAATATTAGCCCGTCGTATCATGATCCTCGATGGCGCAATGGGCACAATGATTCAGGCTCATGATTTTTCCGAAGAGCAGTTTCGCGGCGAGCAATTTAAAGATTGGCCCAGTGCAGTTAAGGGCAACAACGACATGCTGTCGTTAACTCAACCCGACGCCATTAGTGAAATTCACCGCGCTTATTTTGCAGCCGGCGCCGATATTGTTGAAACCAACACCTTTAACTCAACGACCATCGCCATGTCCGACTACGGCATGGAAGCACACTCGCGAGAAATTAACCTAGTATCAGCCCAACTCGCGCGCAAGGTCGCCGATGAGTTTACGGCTGCCAACCCTGACAAGCCTCGTTTTGTTGCGGGTGTACTAGGCCCAACGAACAGAACCTGTAGTATTTCGCCCGATGTTAACGATCCGTCATTTCGTAATATCACCTTCGACATATTGGTTGAAGCTTACACTGAATCGGCGCAAGCTTTAATTGAGGGCGGCGCCGATATATTAATGGTCGAAACAATTTTCGATACCCTTAATGCCAAGGCGTGCTTGTTTGCGATTGAAACGCTGTTTGAAACTATAGGTTATAAACTGCCAATTATGATTTCAGGCACCATTACCGATGCGTCAGGCCGTACCCTAACGGGTCAAACAACAGAAGCTTTCTATAACTCGCTGCGCCACGCTAACCCAATAAGCATTGGTTTAAACTGTGCCTTAGGGCCAGATGAACTGCGCCAATACGTTGAAGAATTATCGCGCATTTGTGAGTGTTATATTAGCGCACACCCTAATGCTGGCTTACCTAATGAGTTTGGTGGCTACGATCTTGGTGCCCTTGAAATGTCATCGCACATTGATGAATGGGCCCACAGTGGCTTTTTAAACATTGTTGGCGGTTGTTGTGGCACCACCCCGGCACATATTCAGCAATTTAGTGACAAGTTGTCGGCCCTAGTACCGCGTGTGCCACCAAAACTACCAATTAAAAGTCGTTTAGCTGGCTTAGAGCCTTACAACACAGATGAAAGTTCGCTGTTTACCAATGTTGGTGAACGAACCAATGTTACTGGCTCGGCGCGATTTTTACGCTTAATTAAAGAAGAAGATTTCATCACGGCCTTGCAAGTGGCCGCTCATCAAGTTGAAGCTGGCGCGCAAATCATCGATATCAACATGGATGAAGGCATGCTGGACTCAAAAGAAGCAATGGTTAAGTTTTTAAACTTGATCGCCTCTGAGCCTGATATCTGCCGCGTGCCAATTATGATTGATTCCTCGAAATGGGACGTGATTGAAGCCGGACTAAAATGTGTTCAGGGTAAAAGCATTGTTAACTCTATTTCGTTAAAAGAAGGCGAAGAGCTCTTCATTAAATACGCAACCCTAATTAAACGTTATGGCGCCGCGGCTATTGTGATGGCCTTTGATGAAGACGGTCAAGCGGATACCTTACAGCGAAAAATTGAAATTTGTCACCGCGCTTACGATGTTTTAGTCAACAAAGTGGGATTCCCACCCGAAGACATCATTTTTGATCCAAACATTTTTGCCATTGCCACCGGTATTGACGAACACAATAACTACGCCGTCGATTTTATTCAGGCGACTCGTTATATCCGTAAAAACTTACCACACGCGGGTGTGTCTGGCGGGGTATCAAACGTATCGTTTTCGTTCCGTGGCAATAATCCCGTGCGCGAAGCTATTCACGGCGTATTCCTTTATTACGCGATAAAGGAAGGCATGAACATGGGCATTGTTAACGCCGCCCAACTGGCGATTTATGACGACATTCCCCAAGACTTACGTGACGCAGTTGAATACGCGGTGCTTAATAAAGGCGACGATGCTACGGAAAGGTTGCTTGAAATTGCGCAAGAATATATTGGCGCTGGCACTCGGTCGAAAAGTACCGGCCCCGATCTTAGCTGGCGCGAGTTGCCTGTTAAAGAGCGCTTAGCCCACTCACTCGTTAAAGGCATTAATGAGTTTATCGTTGCCGATACTGAAGAAGTACGCCAATTATGTGGCCGCCCAATCGAGGTGATTGAAGGTCCATTAATGGACGGTATGAACATTGTTGGTGACTTATTTGGCGCCGGTAAAATGTTTTTGCCGCAAGTGGTAAAATCGGCTCGTGTGATGAAACAAGCGGTCGCCTATTTAAATCCTTACATTGAAGCCGAAAAAACAGAGATAACCTCTAACGGCAGAATAGTCATGGCAACGGTTAAAGGCGATGTCCACGACATCGGTAAAAACATCGTTGGCATCGTATTGCAATGTAACGGTTATGAAGTCTTTGATTTAGGCGTGATGGTGAGTGTGGAAGCGATCATGAAATGCGCCAAAGAGCACAATGCCGATGTTATTGGGCTATCAGGGTTAATCACGCCAAGTTTAGATGAAATGGTCCATAACGTTAAAGCCTTCACCCGTGAAGGTTTTGATATTCCGATATTAATTGGCGGCGCAACCTGTTCTAAAATTCATACCGCGGTAAAAATTGCCCCGCACTACGCACATGGCGCGTTATATGTTGCCGATGCTTCGCGTGCAGTGCCTATTGTGACCAAATTAATTAACCCAGCTACACGCCAGCAATGCATCGATGAGCATTATCAAGAATATGACGCGATGCGCATTAAGCGCCTAGCGCAAGGGCAACGTAAGGCCTTAATTAGCCTCAAGGTAGCGCGAGAAAATAAAAGTACCTATGATTACACCGACAACCCACCAATCAAACCAGCGATCATGGGCAAACAGGTGTTTTTAGATTACCCGCTTGAAAAGCTGCTTGAACGCATTGACTGGACCCCGTTTTTCCGTTCGTGGGAGCTCCATGGTAAATACCCTAATATCTTAACCGACAAGGTTGTTGGCGAAGAAGCAACTAAGCTGTTTGCTGATGCCCAAGTTATGTTAACTCAAATTGTCGAGCAAAAATGGTTAACCGCGCGCGCAGTGATTGGACTTTATCCGGCCAATACCGTTAATGACGACGACATTGAAATATATCGTGACGAAAATCGTGATGACGTGGTAATGACCACTCACCATCTACGTCAGCAAATTGAGCGCATTGGCAATAACAACTTCTGCCTCGCCGATTTTGTCGCACCCAAAGACTCTAAAGTGCCCGATTACATGGGCGGCTTTGCAGTAACCACCGGCATTGGCATTGACGAACATATTGAACGCTTTGAAGCCGCGCAAGATGATTACAGCGCGATTATGCTTAAATCATTGGCCGATCGTTTAGCCGAAGCCTTTGCCGAGCATATGCACGAACGTGTTCGTAAGGAGTTTTGGGGTTATGCCAGCGATGAGCAACTCGATAACGAAGCGATGATCCGTGAAAAATATAAAGGTATTCGTCCGGCGCCTGGTTACCCTGCTTGTCCGGATCATACCGAAAAAGCCTTGTTATGGGATTTATTACAACCGGATCAAGAAATTGGCCTTAACATTACTGAAAGTTTTGCGATGTACCCTACCGCTGCGGTTTCTGGCTGGTACTTTGCCAACCCAGAGTCTCGTTACTTTGGCGTGTCGGATATCAAGCGCGATCAAGTCGACGATTACGCCAAACGTAAAGGCATGAGCATTAGCGAAACCGAACGTTGGTTATCACCAATTTTGGGTTATGATCCCGAATAAATTATTCAATCACAGCTCAGGTATAAAGCATCATATCCAAACAATGATGCTTATACCTGATAAATCAATTGACTAAATTGCGTCCTTACTAGACAAACGTCTAACAACTTGCTGTTGTTAAAAAATACTCATCGTTAATTTTAAGTGTATAGTTGTTGCTCATTTAACTGCACACTATTTCGGAAGATCCAACGATGGCAACCCCTATCAAACTATTAAGCGTTTTTGTCGCTTTTGCCTGTGTTTTGTTGGCGATAAACTTTGGTTTACGCTCGTCATTAGGCTTTTTTATGGCCCCTATTTCTCAAGAATTTGGCTATGGGCGTGAAGTTTTTGCTTTTTCATTGGCATTACAAAACCTGTGCTGGGGATTATTTCAACCGGCAGCCGGTGCGTTTGCTGACAAGTTTGGCACCGTGCGCACTTTAATTATTGGTGCCTTGCTCTATGCATTAGGTTTATATATAACCTCTGTTTCAGGCAGTGTGTGGGAACTAAATATCGGCGCTGGTTTATTAATTGGCATGGGTATTTCAGGGACTGGCTTTGGTATTGTTTTGCCAGCATTGGCCAAAATGGTTGCGCCAGAAAAAAGAGCATTCGCCTTAGGACTTGGCACTGCGGCAGGCTCTGCGGGTCAGCTGTTATTAATTCCGGTGGCGCAAAGTTTTATTACCAGTTATGGCTGGCAAATTGCGTTGTTGCTAATGGCAGGCGGCGCTTTATGTATGATGTTTTTTTCAGCCCCTTTTCGCAGCGTGCCAACCACAGGCTCACAAGCTAATATTGATGACGGCCAAACCCTGCCGCAAGCATTAAAAGAGGCCACGGGTCACGTTCACTATTGGCTATTAATTGCCGGTTTTTTTGTTTGTGGTTTTCAACTCGCTTTTATTACCGTACATATGCCGGCGTTTTTAAGCGATCAAGGATTTGATACCTCTGTCGCGGTCACCAGCTTATCACTGATTGGTTTGTTTAATATTTTTGGTTGTTTACTATTTGGCTCTTGGTCGGGTAAATATTCAAAGAAGAATCTATTGGGCATAATTTACGCCTTACGTGCCATTGTCATTACCTTATTTATGCTGGTGCCAATGACCACTATCACGGTTTATTTATTTTCAATTGCGACCGGATTTTTGTGGTTGGCGACCGTGCCACCAACTTCAGGACTGGTAGCCCAAATGTTTGGCCTTAGACACATGGGCACTTTATACGGCATTGTGTTTTTAAACCATCAGCTAGGTTCGTTTTTAGGGGTGTGGTTAGGTGGTTATATTTATGATGAGTCAGGCACCTACGATATTGTGTGGTGGACCGCTGCTGGCATCGCGTTGCTTACCGCGCTAATCCATATTTTTATCGACGAACGCCCTGTCGCTCGAGTACGTGCCCAAATTCAAGTGAGCACGGCTTAACATCACCATTTAGGAACACCTAATTTGGGTGTTCCTACGACAGCATTGCCGTCGTCAACTGATATAACTTAAACTGATTATTCGCTCTGACTAAATTATGGGTCGGATATTGGGTGCTAAAATAGTTATCGCCTTCGAGATAGTCCGTTAAAAATCGCATACTTAATACTAAGGGCATCAAACGAGCCCCTAAAGGTAATGAGGCAATTTCTTGCTCGGTAATTTCACCATTGGCGCCAGTAATATAACCCTGCAATAACGCATCATAAATATCGGGCTTAAACCGCATCTGCTTTATGTCGGGGCTATCTTCAGCCAAACTACTGCAGCAAGAACGTACCATGTCGCCAAAGTCATGCAATAAATACCCCGCCATGCAGGTATCTAAATCAATCACCGCCAATGGCTTGTTATCAGCATTAAAGAGTAAATTATTAATCTTGGTATCATTGTGCGTTACCCGCAGCGGCAGGATTGAAAGAGTATCAAGCATTAACGTAATAAAATCTTGTTGGTTATTAAGTTGCGCGAGCAAACCCTGCGCTGATTCAACCCGCCCTGCCTTATTAAGCGTGACCGCCGCACTGAGGTTATCGAGCCGATACGTTACATCGTGAAATTTGGCAATGACGTCTTTTAGCAATGCCGGATTTAATGGCGCTAAAGCACTACTAAAGTGAGAAAAAGCACTGGCGGCAGCATGGGCAATCACCGGATCATTAATTTCGTCAATGCTGTGACTGCCAGTGACAAATTCAAAAGCGCGCCAATATTGACCATTAATTTTCTCAAGCAAGTTGCCGTGCAAACTTGGCAGCGGCGCAATTGAAATTAAGGAATACGCAGCGCCGCGGTCTTTAAGACATTGGTTAATTAACATTGCATTGTCGACCACCGCATTAGGGCTAGGAAACACCTGCTGGTTAATCTGCTGTAATACAAATTTATCGCCGTTGTCGTCAACCAATAACGTTTGATTTATCAGGCCATTGCCCAGCGGCTGCCACTGTACTTTGCTCGGTTGCAGACTAAATAAACTTAACGCCGCTATTATTTCTGGTGCTGACAAATTCATGGTTTATTTTACCTTAACTTTTGGTTGGGGCTGTACCCAATAACATTTAGTCATAAATCTTGCCCACGAGTTCGAGCTGGGTTAGGTACAGTCGCAAATCAAGTTCTAGCTGAAAGTAATTCGGTTCCATGTACTGACACAGTTTGTAAAACGCCTTGTTATGTTCTTTTTCTTTGACGTGGGCCAACTCATGAACCACTATCATGGTTAAAAATTCTAGCGGCGCCTGCTTAAAGACCTTAGCTACGCGAATTTCATTTTTAGCTTTTAATTTATTACCCTGAACTCGGCTAACAAAAGTATGAGTGCCTAAAGCATTTTTTATCACATGAATTTTGTCGTCAAATACCACCTTGCTGATCGGTGCTGACTGACGGATATATTGTGATTTAAGCTGCTGAACATATTGATAAAGCGCTTTGTCTGTTGTCACTTGATGTCGGTGTGGATAACGCGCTAATAAGTACTGTGCCAATTTGTCCTGATCAAGTAATTGTTGAGTCTGCTCAACAATGGTCGCTGGATAGCCCTGTAAATAAGTTAATTGCTTTGACATTTTATTGTAATACCCGTTGGTGTAATATGTCTCAAGGCTAAACACGAGAACATTGTATTATATGGCAAAATCCCCGGTCGACAAATTATTGCAAACGCACCAAAAACTCACGCACTCTCAAGACGTAAAAGTAGTTTCGCACCAGCAGCGTCAGCAAGGTGATTGGTTTTTAAATACCCTAATGCTGGCTAATGTCGATGTGCCATTTAAATACAAACGAAAAAAACGATATCGAGAATTGACTGGTGCGCGAGTTAATCTTACTTACTATCCAGCAACACAGACGGTTGCCGGATTCACGATCGAAGTGATGAACGTGGTACGAGTGCGGGTAGCTTAACTGTTAAGAAGTTATACCAATCCCATAAATTAAATGTAATTGGTATTAGTCTACCTGCTACGCAAACTAACTTAGTGGCTAAGGTAGTAATAGGCCGTTAAAAATGCCTGTTCTTGGAATGGCTTTAACCCAGTTTGCTTAAATTCTACTGGTGGTGGTGAACGTTTTATCCACTGCTTAAGTACACTTAATGGGATTAGGTCAACATTATATTTGTCAGATACCTGTAATACAGCTTCTAACTTGAACGTTGCCATTTTAGCCGCATGTTTACCGTTTGAAATTCGTTCAGCGATAACCACTCGTTCTACTTGATAATCTTCCATTAATTTGAAGAACGAGAACTGAAACTCTTTTAACTGTTCGTTATCGTTAACGTTTTGTACTGAAAAACGTTGCTGACGACAATCAGGAATGTCGAATACATCGTTTTCTTGCTGCAAAATGCAGATGTTTGCCATATTGTCTTTAAATTCGACCGCACAGATTCTCATTTTTTTCCCTAGAAAGTATTACTTATATATCATTGGCCGCCATTATAGACTGATTTCAGCCCGAAGAAAAACGCAAAGACTCGCCATTAGCGATCTAGAGCAATTAATTCCCCCTATCAGCTGACATTTCGCTCTAAGAACTCCGCTGGTGTATAATGAAAAATTATATACCTTGATATAGTGTCATCACTGATTGGTATTTGTGTCCAAAATTGTTTATCGTTAATAAACGATTTTTTATTATTATTTCAAAAGAAATAAAAAGGATTTTACTATGGCTGGTGTGCTGGATACGGTAAATCAACGAACCCAACTTGTGGGTGAAAACAGATTAGAGCTGTTACTGTTTAGACTTGGTTCAAATCAAATATTTGCAATAAATGTATTTAAGGTTCAGGAGGTTGTACGGGTGCCACATATTGCTGTGTTGCCAAACTCGAATCCCAATATTAAAGGTGTTATCAATATCCGTGGTAATACTATTCCTGTCATTGATTTACGCGGTGCCATTGGCATGCGAAATATTGATAACGCCTGTGAAGAGAATTTAATAGTTACTGAATATAACCGAACAACACAGGGATTTTTGGTCGGAAAAATAGAACAAATTGTCAACACAACGTGGAATACGATTCAGCCGCCGCCGAGAACTGCGGGTCGTAATCACTACCTTACCGCGATAACTCAAATTGATTATCAAGATGCCAACCGGATTGTTGAGATCATTGATGTTGAAAAAGTACTTGCCGAAATTGTGACTTACGATACAAGTGTCAGTGAAGGCATACTAGATAAAGACATAGTTACAGATCTGCAAGGGAAAAAGATTCTGATCGTCGATGATTCATCCACCGCACGTAATCTAGTACGTGAAACATTAACTTCGATTGGTATTCAAGTCATCGAAGCCTCGGATGGTTTACAAGCATTAAATAAGCTAAAAAAATGGCAAAGCGAAGGCATTAATGTAACCGAAGACCTTTTAATGATGATCACCGACGCCGAGATGCCCGAAATGGATGGCTATAAGCTAACTCATGAAATTCGTAGTGATCCCGATTTAAAGGATTTATACATTGCATTAAATACATCTCTAAGTGGCAGTTTTAATGATGCGATGGTTGAGAAAGTTGGCTGTGATAAGTTCGTATCTAAATTTCAACCCGATAAACTGGTTGAGATTGTGCAAGAACGAATGCGCGATAAATTGGCAAAAACTGCCTAATATCAAACTGAATGAGCAATGACGTGCCGGTACAGTAAGATCACCTACCAATGCGGATTAGTATAACTACTCAAGGCTCTGCTTTGACTTCGACAAAAAGTCAACCAATCAGTAATATTGGTTGACTTTTTGTCCAGATTCTCTACAATTTAGCGCCTTTTTTAACGTATTTAATTTGCGCTAAATATCTCCAACACCACTAAAAGATACCTACATGCTTAAGATACATATTAATAAAGTCATTAGCCAAAAAGCTGATGTTTTGTCGGGCCTTACCGTTGCCCTTGCACTCGTCCCCGAAGCAGTTGCATTTGCACTAGTTGCCCAGGTTGACCCTCTCGTTGGTTTATACGCCGCCTTCATCGTTGGACTTATTACTGCTATTTTTGGTGGCCGACCAGGCATGATATCTGGCGCAACAGGTGCATTAGCTGTAGTAATGGTATCGTTAGTCGTAACCCACGGCGTTGAATATCTATTTGCGACAGTGGTATTAATGGGCATATTACAAATATTAGCTGGGGTGTTTAAACTCGGTAAATTCATTCGCATTGTGCCGCACCCGGTGATGTTAGGTTTTGTTAATGGCTTAGCGATTGTGATATTCCTCGCGCAGTTAGGTCAGTTCAAAGAGCTTGATAGCGATGGGGTTTTACAATGGATGCAAGGTGAAGCTCTCTATATGATGCTTGGCCTAGTCGCCGCCACCATGGCCATTATTCACTTTTTACCAAAAATCACCAAAGCAGTGCCTTCAGCACTCGTTGCTATCGTACTCGTTTCGCTTGCCGTAGTCGGTCTTGATTTAAACACCAAGGTTGTTGGCGATGTTGCGTCAATTGCTGGCGGTTTACCTGAATTTAGCATACCTGATGTTCCATTTAATTGGGACACCTTGGTGATCATTTTCCCTTATGCCGCAATTTTAGCCGCGATTGGTTTAATTGAGTCGCTACTAACGCTTACCCTGATTGATGAATTAACTCAAACTCGTGGTAAGGGTAATAAAGAGTGTATGGCGCAGGGTTTAGCTAATACTGTTACTGGTTTCTTCGGTGGTATGGGCGGCTGTGCAATGATTGGTCAGTCAATGATCAATGTTAACTCAGGTGGACGTGGTCGTACGTCTGGCGTAGTAGCAGCACTAGCATTGCTAGGTTTCATTTTGTTTGCATCGTCATTAATTGAACAAATCCCGTTGGCTGCATTAATTGGCGTGATGTTCATCGTCGTTATCGCAACGTTCGAATGGTCTAGCTTCAAGCAAATTAAGAAGATTCCAAAATCAGATGCCTTTATTCTTATTTTAGTTTCAGGTGTTACCGTCGCCAGTGATTTGGCAATTGCCGTTATTGTTGGCGTGATTGTTTCGGCATTGGTTTTCGCGTGGCAACACGCTAAGCATGTGGCTGTTACCCGTTCAATCGACGAAAACAACTGGACCGTTTACCATGTTGAAGGGCCGTTATTTTTCGGTGCTATTGCCTCGTTTAAAGAGCAATTTAACTTTATCGATGATCAAGACGACATCATTATTGATTTTAAAGACTCACGAGTTTATGACCATTCTGGCGTTGAAGCGATAGACTTTATTGCCGAACGTTACAAAGCCCAAGGCAAGCGCTTACACCTACGTCATTTAAGCCCTGAGTGTACTATTTTACTCAAGAAAGCCAGTGACTTAGTGGAAGTTAACCTGATAGAAGATCCTACCTATCACGTCGCTTCTGACAAGCTAGCTTAATTTAGCTAATTGCACTTGTCGGACATAAACGGCCCACTTTGTGGGCCGTTTTTCTTTCTGGTTAACGATGGATTTACAGTAGCGTCATGCCATTGCCTGAACAACTCACACAGCAAGTACTAGAACGGGTAGAACAATGTTATCTTCAGGCTGAAACACAATTAAATTGTGTGTTAGCTCGGCCGATAATTTTGTTTAATCAACGTGGTAAAATTGCCGGTACTGCACTACTGCAACGTAATACTTTAAGATTTCATCCGCAGATATTACGCCAAAATATATCGCATTATCTCGAACATGTTATTGCTCACGAAGCTGCCCATTTAATTGTGTGGCAACGTTATGGCAGAGTTCAACCTCATGGCAAACACTGGCAATACGTAATGACGCAAGTATTTAATTTGCCCGCTGCCAGAACCCACAGTTATAACACCGACAATATTGGCATTAAAGAAATTAGTTACCAGTGCCAGTGCTCGGTGATTAAGTTTTCGGTTAGGCGCCATAACATGGTGCTTAAAGGTACTCGTTACCTGTGCCGCAGCTGTCGAAGTGAGTTACAGCCGGTGCCATAACCATTGCCTTAACCAGTGCCTTCAACGTTGTAATAACCCCACTACACCAAACATCAACTGTGCAACCAAGCGTATTTGGCTGTGCCTCTTGTTACTAAAGGAATTCTCTTGAATCGATTGTTATTACTGGCCGCCATTTTATTGCTGCCTTGGCTTAGTGAAGCCTCACCAAAAAACTTTCGTCAGGCAAAAAAAATTGCGCTCGCGTTACATCAACCCCAAGATCCGAGTTTCTATTGTGGCTGTGACATTCTGCGCAATGGTAAAAAACTGGTGCCCGACCTGTTGGGTTGTGGTTATCGCTATCGCAAACAATTAAAACGCGCCAGCCGGATTGAATGGGAACATGTGGTGCCGGCTTGGGAATTTGGTCACCAACGCCAATGTTGGCAGCAAGGACGACGTAAAAACTGTTCGAAAAATGATAAAGTATTTAAACGGATGGAAGGTGATCTACATAATTTAGTACCCGCGGTTGGCGAGGTCAATGGCGATCGATCTAACTATCGTTTCAGCCAGTGGGGTGGGCAACCGCAGCAATATGGTCAGTGTGATTTTATCGTCGATTTTAAAGGCCGCAAAGCACAACCGCCAGCGAATAGACGTGGTGATATCGCGCGAATATACTTCTATTTTCAGCAGCAATACCACTTAAAAATAGCCAAGTCGCAACTAAAGTTATTTAGCGCGTGGAATAAAATCGATCCGGTTGATCAAGCCGAGTGTCGCCGTGAGCGTCGAATAGCTAAAGCACAAGGCAATAGTAATCCATTTGTTAGAGCCCTGTGTTTTAACAGCTAACCTGATCCTGAACATTTCTTAACCGGCATAGCTTAATGAGTATTGTTCGATTGAAATAATTGAGTTAATTTCGATAAGCATTACACGGCGAAATGATTGCCCCTGCAACGGCCAAACGGCGGTTGCAGTGACAATGGTGTTTAGTCTAGGGGTCCGTGTAGGGTTTAGTGTAATAAGCTGTACAATTTACGACGATAAACTGAAGCCGCCGCATCACCTGCTGGCAATGCAGCAATGATATCTAAATAACGTTTTTTAGCGTCTTCAAAGTTAAGATCTCCCTGTAATACATTAAACAATAACTCCAGCGCATCTTCACTACGATTAGCCTGACTATAATTAATTGCCAAGCTGAGTTTAACGTGATTATCAGTTGGGTTAGCCGCTAATTTTTGCTCTAATGCTTTAATCTCTGGTGACTGCCCCGCTTCTTCGGCAAGTTCTAACATTGAAACTAAGCGTTGGTAATTGGCATTTTGATCTTCTAGCGCAAAACTAGCCAACAAGCCCTTTGCCTGCTCAAGTTGGCCAAGTTTCACTAACACCTCAATGTAGCAAGATTTGATATCCACTCGCTCACTGTCTAATTGATAAGCTTGGTCGATAACACTGAATATCTCGTTAATTTCAGCGCTCTCATCGAGCAACATTGCACTGGCTTTTAACAATAATTCTTCTTCAGGTTTAGGTAAGTACTTAGCTAACATCGCTCGTATTTGCTCAATCGGAACTACGCCATTGATAGTATCGATTGGTTGGCCAGCGCGAATTAAGACCAAGGTTGGCACTGATGTGACGCCAAATTGTCCCGCAATTTGCCCTTGCGCATCACAGTCAACCCGAGCCAAAACAACACGAGATCCCAGTTCAAACATTAAATGGCGCAGTTGTGAAGACATCGGCGCACTAGCGGTATCGCGCGGAGAATAAAGTTCGACCAAAATCAATTGTTCAGGTTGTTGCAATAAAACTTGCTGAAAATTTTCTGCGGTTATTTCGACAATATTTGTCATGTAATCATTTCCTATTAAAACAGTACTATTACAGAGTAATTTGAGGGCGCTTAGGGCTAATTACAATGAGGCAGTAGGTTTTATTTATGTTTATAATATGTTGTATGTGGTCGGTCCAGCTTGTTATGATGCTTTTCACTTAAAACATCGAGTTAAGACACCGTCACTATGAACTTATATTTTAGATTGCTATTTTTGCTATTATGGCAGATCCCTCGTAACAAAACGAAGCAAAGCTTGCTCGACACCAGTCACTACTCATTTAAAGTGTTACCGCTCGATTGTGATATAAACCTACATTTGACCAATTCACGTTATTTAGCCTTAATGGATCTCGCCAGAACGTTGATGATGAGTGACTGTGGTTTATTCTCAAAAATGCTTAAACGTAAATGGCTGCCAATTGTTAGTTCAACTGAGATTACCTTTATTAAAGATATTAAACCCTGGCAATCTTGTGATATTGAAACAAAGGTTATTGGGTGGGATCACAAGTATTTTTACATCGAGCAACGCTTTGTTTGTAACGGAAAAGTGCATGCGATTGCTAACTTGCGTGGTTTATTTGTCCATAAGCGTAAAGTAGTCGATATGGATAAGTTAATTGAGTTAACCGGTGAGACGATTAGCAGCCCTGAGTTACCGTTAAACATTATTCATTGGCAAGCGTTGTTAACCGCAAAAAAAGCCAACAGCTAAATATTCAGCACTCAAGTTAAATAGCGTAGATATAAAAAAACCTCCGAGCAGTGATGCAACGGAGGTCTTATTTAATGATAAAGCTTAAGTATTATTCTTGGTCTTCGTCGAATTCATCATCAAGCTCGTCATCAAATACTGGGCCATTTTCATCCATAAAATAGGTGCCCCAGCCATCGTATTGAACCTGATGCTTCACGGCGATTCTGATTAATGCTTCGCTATCTTTGTCTAAGCGTTCAACACTTAATTTGTGATCAATCGTCGCATCAAAACAGAAAATGATTGCACCATCGTCTAGTTCTAATTCTTCAGCGTCAGAAACTTCTAAACCCAGTTTAAATGCATCAACTGCTGCTTTTTCTAAAGCATCAAAATTTGCACAAGACATGTGGTGTTCAATTGGATATTCAACATCCGGCGCGCTACCATCGGCTAATAAAGCGTCGACAATTTCACGGTTTTCTATTTGTTGATGTTCAATTTCTTTTTCAACAGACATAATTTTTCTCATCAGGTAACAACGCGGCTATTATAAAGCAAAATAGCCGCGTAAGTTAAACAAATTCATCACTACATCACGACTTCGGGAGGTTAAGCTCATTGACTTGCTGATCGAGCGCTTCGAGTTTGTCACTCATTAAGCTGTGACAGTGATCAGCGAGCTTTCGCACACTCTTTTTATCGTATTGCTCAGTCGCTACTGGGTCCATCATCTCAACGATGGCGTAACCGTTATTCCAGCGGTTAAGGCTAAAGTCTTTGGTGCTGCTTAACACAACAGGAATAATAGGAACTTGGGCAATTATCGCGGTATGGAATGCGCCAGTTTTAAAGGGTAATAAACCCTCTCCCCGGCTACGAGTGCCTTCAGGAAACATCCAAATTGATAGTTTGTCTTTGACCATACGTTCAGCAGTTTGATTGATCGTTCCTGCGGCGCGGGTTTTATTTTTACGGTCAATTAAAATATTACCCGCTAACCAATATAACTGGCCAAAAAATGGGATCCACTTAATACTTTTTTTACCAATACTAACCGTGCCCTCAAGCACTGCCGCAGAAATTGTCACTAAGTCATAAGTGTTTTGATGATTACCAATAAAAACCCGAGGCATATATTCAAGGTTTTCAGGCACCCGTATCACCATTTTAATGCCAAGTAATGGCGCTAGTTTACTTAACATGCCAGCACAAACGTGAGTGTTGTTACTGTGAAATGGCCGGAGCAAGCAATATAAGCAACCGGCAATACAAACAAGTATAAAAATTGGCACTAGAAAAATAATTCGAACAAATGCAATCATTGAAATCCCTAACATATTCAATGTAAAAATAATGGCGCTATTATGATTAAAGCCTTAGCAGATGTATACAGTTGTAAGCTCAAAATTTAGCTAATACTTGAAATAAATCGGCTTTATTAAAAATAACCTAGCCGATGAAACTAAAGAGTGTTAAGCCAAAACTCACCACTAAAGTCAGTCGCCAAGCCACTGAGTTCACAATGGCTTTGATCGTAAAGT
This sequence comes from Gammaproteobacteria bacterium, assembly GCA_013214945.1. Lineage (NCBI taxonomy): Bacteria > Pseudomonadati > Pseudomonadota > Gammaproteobacteria > Gammaproteobacteria bacterium. The sequence goes on along the minus strand of JABSRT010000018.1, from coordinate 71,708 downwards.
GAATTATTATTGCCGCTAACACTGACCAATAACCACGCCAAAAACTGAGCAGAAAACCAATCATTTCCTGAGGATTTAATGCGGCATCAAAGGTTAAATAACGAATTACATAAAATCCGGCCTGACTCAGTGATATCAAACCAAAAACAATTAATAAACCAGAAATAGCCAATCGGATGGCCCGTTGATTTGAACTCAAGAAAATACCTGCTTAGATCAATGATCGGATGTTCTGAAAAGGCACATCATACGTGATTAATACCCTGAGGTTTAGATTATTTACCGCTCCACATTTAGCCGTAACAAATAATGTTGTTAAAAACGGCTGCTTCAGATTTCAAATTTCGATAACCATGTGCTTGGTTAGCACAAAATTTAACGACCTCGCCTGTTTCCAGCGGTCGCCACTTACCGTCAAGGAAATATTCCATCGAGCCTTTGAGCACCATAATATGCTCAATAACGCCATCGTTATGTGGCTGTGATATGTGCTGATGATTATGCGCTAAGGTAATTTCAAATACCTCGATTGCCGTCACCGGATCAAATTCAAATAAGGTCACAAAGCTGATATCGGCTTCACTGGTCACTACCGGGCTTGCAGGCTTTAGCGCATTGGGTTTGGTTAAAAAATACGATAATGGCAACTCAAAGCCATTGGCAATTTTCCATAACCGAGCAATGGTTGGGCTCGATTCCCCGCGCTCTATTTGGCCCAGCATTGCTTTAGAAACCCCAGTTTGGGCACTGCAAGCATCTAAGCTCCAACCTTTGTTCGCGCGTGCGGCTTTTAGATTAGTGCCCAGTTCTTGATTAATATTATCGCGTTGCATCTTAACTTACCTATTTATCGTGCCATACCGATATGACAATTACCTTGTGCGTTATAACATACAATGCTAGATTAGTCCCGTGCGCTTTAACGCACAACATTAACCACCAGCATTGCCGCAACCTATTTGTTGCCTCAGAGGGCGCCATGATCCGCATCAACAATATTCTAAGCCGTATCACCGCAGGTTTTGTCGCCGTATTAGTCGGCTTTACCAGCAGTATCGCATTAATTTATCAAATGGTAATTAACCTTGGGGGCGACTCAGCCTTAGTCGCCAGCTGGATTATGGTACTTGGAATCGCCATGGGTCTGCTGTCAATTGGCTTATCCTTGGCCTTTAAAATGCCTGTTCTCATTGCATGGTCAACACCTGGTGCGGCTTTACTCATTACCAGTACTGCAGGTTTTACTATTAACCAAGCGATTGGCTCCTTTATGGTGTGCGCGTTATTAATATTTTTAAGTGGGATCAGTGGTTGGTTTGAAAAATTGCTGACAAAGATCCCCAAACCATTAGCCAATGCGATGTTAGCTGGGATCTTGCTCAATTTTGGGATTGAGGTCTTTAACTTAGTCAATCAAAACGTGATTATTGTTGGGGTGATGTTAACCGGTTACTTAATTAGCAAGCAGCTAATGCCGCGTTTTACCATGCTTATTGTATTAGCGCTCGGCATTGGTCTGGCGTGGCAGTTGCAACTAGTCGATGTAAGTCAGGTGACATGGCAGCTCGCCGAGTTTACATATATTAGTCCGCAATTTGATGTTGCGGCCATTATCAGTATTGCATTGCCGTTATTTATCGTGACAATGGCTTCACAGAACGTGCCCGGTATTGCGGTATTGCATGCGCACAATTATCAGCTGCCCATTTCGAAAACTGTCAGCGCCACGGGTTTAATAAATTTACTGATTGCACCATTTGGCGGATTTTCAATTAACTTAGCCGCTATCACCGCCGCATTATGTATGAGCAAAGATGTCGACCCCTGCCACAGTAAACGATATTGGGCCACAGTAGCCGGCGGGTTCTTTTATATCTTATTAGGCTTGGGCGCCGCCAGTCTAATGAGCTTGTTTGAAACCTTGCCTCAAGCGTTAATCTTAGCATTGGCAGGCATCGCATTATTTTCAACCATTGCAGCGAGTTTAAAACAGGCATTAGCGACCCCTAAGTTTAATGAGGCGGCCATTATCACGTTTTTAATTACTGCGTCAGATCTGGTGTTGTGGGGGATTGGTTCGCCGTTATGGGGCATAGTTGCCGGTATAATCACCTTAACGGCGCAGCGATACTTATCGCCTAAAAAGAATAATAACCAAGCGCCAACCATTAACCAGCCTGTATCTCAGAAATAATATTATTCAAAATTTCTTGATAACCGGCCGCTGTTTCTGCGCCATTAATACCGTATTTATCATTTACAATTAACATCGGCACGCTGGTCACTCCGCGTTGCCGATACAGTTGTTGCTGTTGCAACACTTCTTGATGATATAAATCGCCAACTAATAACTGCTTAACCCCCGACTCTGGCAAACCAACGTTAATCGCAATTGTCGTTAGTTTGACGATATCACTAATATCAATGCCATCGCTGAAATACGCCTTAAACAACGCCAATTTTAACGGTGTTTGCAGTTGGTGCTGTTTGGCCAAATGCAATAAGCGGTGACAGTCTAAACTATTATAAATATGCCGGTGTTCCAGTGGTGAAAACTCAAAACCCACCGCTTGTCCACGCTCAACAATTGTGGCATTGTTCTCTTGCTGTTGTTGTGCGTTCATGGCGTATTTACGATTTAAATAACGGCCCAGTTCTTCACCTTCAGGTGCCATATCAGGGTTTATTTCAAACGGGATCCAATTAAGTTCAATTTCAATATCATCACCCAATGTCGCCAACGCCAGCTCCAAGCCTTTGTAACCAATAATACACCAAGGACAAGATACATCTGACACCAAATCTAGGGTTAATTTCATGTTATTTTCTCTTATTCAGCCATATATTTAATTCTGCCATGTCTTTAGTATATTAAAACTCATCAACTATCGCTATGTTCACTTGGCCATTAAGTTCATTGGTTAACGCCAAGTAATTAAAGCCCTGCTCTAAGTTATATACTGTCGCGGCCTGGCCAATTTTAATCCGTTGCGCTTTGTCGACAAAGATCACCAATTCTTTAACGGTAGAGTCTAGTGTGACCGCCCAATTATTGTATCTGGGCTCAGACAACAGCAATAAGTTATTAAACTGTGTTGCATTTATCCCAGTGCTCATCAACCGAGTTGGCGTGATAACCGCGGTATTATCGTATTCAATTCGTGGTTGCATTGTCACTAAATAGTGAGTAGCAAGTTCTTGCTGTTGCGGTGAAATCTCTAAGCGCCATTGCGGTGAGTCAAACCAGCTTTTATTTTTTTGCTTGCCCGCAATATTACGGCCGTTGAGCTCACCATCATCACCGTCAATTTCAACATAGTTACGATACTTATGCCCACCAATCACTAATGTTTTGGCATGTTCAGGCGCTAAAATGTCTACCCGCATAGTGCTGTGTTTGTTAACAACAGTAACGGTTTCACCTTTTGTGGTAAATATGCCACCGTTATCATCCCCTGTTAGTTGGCGCATGCGAGAAAAAATCGGCTTATTAATAGTATGTAGTAGCCACTTCGTTTTGTCCTGCGGGTCAATCGTCTTGATATTGTCATAAACCAACATCATATCTTGGCGATTAAGATAAACGAGGGTTCTTTCAACCCGGCGAACTTTACCTTGCTCCCCGTTGCTATCAAAACGATTACTATTATAAGCCGCCGTTAGATCTGACGTTATCGCTGTATATAAGCCAGTTTCATGATGATATTTTAGTAACTTGGCCCCTTCGACATGCAGCCCCTGATACAGCTGTTGTTGCCAGTGCTTAAAACTTGTAATAGCGCTGCCCAGAGGCATAACCAGCCGTTGACCACCAGCGGCAACGTTGAGATCAAACAAACGATGCGGCTTAACAACTTCTGCGGTTTTCTGAATTAATAAACTATTTTTAGCGATGGTTCTAATCGAATAATGTTTTCTGTTATCGGTATTGATCTCACCAGAGTAATAGCTACTATTGACTGCTAAGGGTGCGCCTTTAAACAGCGAAAAATGTCCCGCATCATAATGTTGATGATGAGCGAAAGTATGACCAGCCCGATAAGTGATAAACGTTGCATCCTTGCCCCAGTCGCTTCGAATACTTAAATGATTACTAAAATTAGCCCCAAATAATTCACTGGGTTTTAACTCACCCGCCAATTGTGACATCGAACTTTGATTAGTTGCTAAGGTGTTAACGGCGCTAGCTGCATAAAAAAAGGGTAACAACCAACGATAGCTGGGGTAATAGCTGTCTTGTTTATGTTTTTTTCTAATCACTTGGCCAAACTGATAAAAAAACACCTCGCCGGTTATTTGACCAATAAGATCAATCACCTTTGCCGTTTCATCTTTTAAATCAATTCGTGGCCCTTCATCGCCCCAGCCTTCAATTTTAAAATCGGGACGAGTAAGATAAATATGCCACAAACCTATCCGGCCTATCGTTTTTTTGATTTGATTGGCTTTAGTGATGTTTTGCTGTTCGGCCAACGCAGATAGTGCCAACACAGTAACGACGGCTCGCGTATTAATCCAGTAGTTATAACCCTCTGGCCACACTTCGGTCGCAGAAATAGCCTGATAAACATCGTTAAAATGTCCATAAGCCCGGCGATACAACATCTGCTGTGTCGCCGTTTCAGCCTCTAACACCGTGGCCAGCAAAAAAGCATTGGCGGCCAGTGATGAGCGTCCGTGCCACAGAGACACAATGTCGCCATCGAGCAGCTCAAGATAAATTTTAAGCATCGCAGAAATTTTAGTATTAATGATTTGCGATGCCGCAGGTGAAAAATATGGGCTTGCTTTAGCAATGTCATACACCATGGCAAACAACCAGCTGTTGCCATAGCTGCCCGTTACGGTTGGGGTAGTCAGTTTGTAGTCAATTAGCAATTGTTCTAACTTACGCATGCTTTGGTGGCTTGGCAGCGCTAAAAAACAATGTAGCTGATGTTTAAGTTGATTTTTTTTGCAGGCAGGACGAAATCCGATGCGATTTGATTTGAGTTGATCTAAGCGCCCTTGGTAAAAATGGGGTGTAGTCAGGCCATTCCAGCCCCGTAACTGGGTTAAAAATATTCGTGGATAGGGACGGCTAGCCTTTTGAATCACGTTCAAGTCTTGGTAGCGTTGCTGATAGGCAATAAAATGCTGACTTTGATCAACCAAATTAAACTTTAGCGCGGCCTTATTAAGCAAGCTAGTAAAGGATAATTGATACACTTGCATTAGTCCAATCACCGTAACTGCACCAAGCACAGCAAATAAAACCAACAACAGTCCAAGTTTCTTTAACATATCACTCACCACGTTCTCACGCTCCAGTAGAAAAACATGGTCGCCATCGATCCATGAAGTTGAATAGCCATCACTGGCTTTAGCTAAGCATTAAAAATAGTAAGAGTTGTCTGTTTTTACAAAATATTACTTTATTTAATCATTAAAATTTGAGTGACGATGCGACTTTTATCTAGCAATAATAAACATGACTCGCTTTGCTTGGCAGGCACATTTTGACTAGCATCGCCACGCTAATTATCCTATAGTCACGCCATCGCTTTACTGAGAATTAACCATGTTTAAAGATAATGCGCTGCTAGCGCAATTAAAAAACAACATTCAAGAAAATTTACCGAAAATTCAAGGCCGAGTTAAGGCCACGGATAAGAGCTTTGGCTTTTTAGAAACAGACAAAGGCAAGAGCCATTTTATTGCCCCGCCGTTGATGAAAAAATTGATGCATGGCGATGAAATTACAGCACTATTACGTACCGACAAAGGTAAAACTCAAGCCGAGCCTCTCGCGTTAGTCTCTGCGGCGTTAACCCAGTTTATTGGCCGGGTGAAGCAGCACAACAATAAGTTATATGTCGTGGTCGACAACGCGCCGCAAATAAAGCCGATTCGTGCTAAAGGTATTAGCGGCCAACCATTGGCAGAAAATGATTGGGTCAATGCGACCCTTACTCGCCATCCACTGACCGACGACGCTGATAATGCGAGTTTTTATGCGCAAATAAATCACTTAATTGCAACGGAAGACGATACTAGCGCACCTTGGTTGGTGACTTTGGCTAAGCACAATGCGCAAGGCGCTGACTTACCAAGCCAAGCACCGACTGAACCCGAAACATGGCAGATGGCCGATCAAGAATTAGCACGGATTGATTTATCTCACCTGCTATTTTTCACCATTGACGGCGAAAAAACGCAAGACATGGATGATGCTATTAGCATTAGTTTGCTCGAGAATGGAAACTGGCAGCTCACGATTGCGATTGCCGATCCAAGTGCATATATTTTACCAGATTCAGAGTATGACGTTGTCGCAAAGCAACGGGGATATACCCATTATCTACCGGGTCGAAACATTACCATGTTGCCACAAAGTTTAAGTCACGATTTATGTTCATTGGTTGCTGGCGAACGCCGCCCGGTAATGTTGTGTCAAATGGAGATCAATAGTAAAGGCTCATTAACCGAGCACATTGAATTTAATGCGGGTTGGATAACCTCATCGCACCGCCTTAGTTATCATCAGGTCACCAATTTTATTGAGCAAACAGCACAAGAATGGCAACCGTCCCCTCAATTAGCGCAAGCGTTAACGACCTTATCTGAAATGGCGTTTGCTCGTGGCATGTGGCGAGCGAAAAACAGTCAGTTATTTGAAAGCCGCCCCGATTACCGTTTTGAACTTGATGAAAACAACCGAGTTGCGAACATTCGTGTTCAGTATCATGGGGTAGCCAACCAAATGGTTGAAGAGTCAATGTTATTGGCCAATATTTGTGGGGCAAAGTTATTAAAAAATCACTTAAATAACGGCGTATTTAATACCCACCCAGGCATTGATCCAGACCGAGCGGCGAAAGCGGAAATATTGCTCAAAGAACACCGTTACATTTACAGCAAAGCGCACCTTTTAACCATCGTAGGCTATTGCCAACTGCAGCGTGAATTAATCAGTCGTAATGACAATAAGCTCAGCGCGCGTATTCGTAAGTTCCAAAACTACGGCACTATTAGTGCCGAGCCGTTACCTCACTTTGGTTTAGGTGTTGAGCAATATGCGACTTGGACCTCCCCTATCCGTAAATACGGCGATTTACTAAACCATCGCTTAATTAAGTCAATTATTAGTCAAGGCGCTACGGCTGCCGCCATTGTTGAAGCTGATGTACTGCGATTAAAAACGCAACGTGATAACCAACGATTAGTGGAACGCGACATTGGCAACTGGCTATACGTTGACTACTTGGCCGGTGCCGTTACGACCAAGCAGCCATTTGTCGGTAATATTTTTAATATTAATCGCGCTGGTTTTATGGCCAAATTACGTGATAACGGCGCCGTGGTCTTTGTGCCAACGTCGAATTTACATGCCGATCGTAAAGCGTGTAAGTGTGATACCGAAGCGGGACAAATATCCATTAATGGTCAAGTTTGTTTTAGTCTCAATGATCAGGTTGAACTTGTTATCACTCAAGCAAACCTACCAAAACGTAGCTTAATTGCTAGCCCAGTAGTCACCGAGTAAACTCTATCAATCAGCCCACTCATTGCGATGCTCTTGCGATGTATTTGCAATGGGTAGGCTGACTTGTCCTACTGTCTTAATCTTTGTATAATTGCGCCCAATTTATAGTAGAAGCAATTACCATGACAGATTCAAACAGCACCATTAGCCAATTTATCAATGCCGTAAAACCAACTCAAACCATCTGGGGCCTGCAAGATAAATCAACCCAAGACTGGGTAATTGTCGACTCAATTAATTTCGAGAAAACAGATGTAATGCCACTGTGGTCTTCACAAGAGCTAGCGCAGCAACATTGTAATGGCGAATGGCAAGATTTTTCGCCGGCGCAAATATCATTCAATGACTGGTTTGAGTTTTGGCAAAAAGACTTAAACGAAGATGGCGTGATGATTGGGGTTAACTGGCACGAAGAACAAGATTGCGTTGAAATGGAATTATCAAAATTTTCATTAGAATTAGCGACTGTTGAAGCGTTAAGCAAATAAGACGCTAATTTATAAAGTACTTAAATAATATTAAAAAAAGTACTTAAATAACGTTTAAAAAGAGTACTTATAAAGTTAGGGTGCCACCTGTCAGGTAACTGAGAGTTTGGCCCCTTTGCTCTGCCCCTGCCCTTCTTTTCTAACTTTAGCCACCAGATATTACCTCACCAGATAAATGTGTCTTGCACGTTAAAAATTAGACTATGGTAAAAGCATTCTCCCCTGCTGTTGACCTTGCCAGTCGTGATTTAGAGACAAAATAAATGGACGTAATAGAAAACAGTTAGAGTGTTTAACCCAAACCATGAAAGATACGGCGGCTGATGCTCATTCATTTTAGCTAAAATATCACTTCGGCGGCTTAATCGCGGTTTTGACCTTATTAAACATTGATCTAATCTTAGTGAAATCGATTAGTTTTAGGCACAACGTCGATTATTGGCTAATCATGGTCGGGATCATTCTGATCATCACACTCAGTTACAAATATTTTTACTTCGTGCTTAGCCATTATATTAAGTTCTCTCAATCGCACCTTAAATTAAAGTATAAATACGAATTAACGTTAAATTTCGCCCTTTGCAATGGTAAAAACAGTGATTACCAGTACTACCTAGAGCAAAGTGTGATGGAAAAACCGACCTTCGTGCTTGATCAAATCGACTTGTGTCAGGATCAGGAATACAGCTTTGTCTATGTCCCAAAAATATCTATTGAATCATCATCGACTTAGGTTTGAACAACTGAAAAATAACGACCGAACATATTTACTGATAGCGATGGTAATAATCTTGCTCACACTCAGTATTCGAATAATTTTTCTATTAATAAGCCACTAAATGCCACCACAGATTCAGTCATTTAGTGGGAGCTGACACACCTAACATCTATTGTGCCATGATAATCGTTTGAATATCTGTTAGCTGTTATGCAAGTTGAATTTCTCGATTACAACGCCACGAATATCACCATCTAGACTGCGCTTAACTAATCTGACATTGAAAATATAAGCCATTAGTGCTAGTTTTACTCAAATAACGACCGTTTAGTATTAGAGTATTTATGATCAGATTCAATACCAAGGAATTATTTTGAGCGCTACTATTGCCGCACATTGCCACAAGTCTAGTGTTAGTGATGAGTTAATTAAGTCCGAGTCAATCGAACGGATCTTACGTATTACCAACGCATGTTTAAATGCCTCGCAGGTAACCCTTTTCTTAGGTGATGAGCAGGCCCAGCGTTTCATGTCTATGCCACATTTAGCACAAGATCTGCCAGCATCGCTTAGTACTTTTATTGAATATACCAAGCAAACTGACGCGCCCTTGATTATAAACGATACGATTAGCGATCCTATCGCAATCAAGTTAACCTCCGTTGTCGAACGCCCTAACATCCGCTTTTTCGCCGCTGTACCTTTGCATAACAGTCACGGAGAATGCATTGGTTGTTTGTCGATTTCAGACCAACAGCCACGCGAACTCACTGCCGCAGAGATTGATAGTTTAATTGATCTGGCCAGTACGCTAACGACGCTGCTTGCGCCAAAAATTTCAAATGATGCGATTGACTCACAGCAGTTAGCCCAAATGTCGCAGCAACTACGCAGTAACAATCAATTAAGCAAGTTAAGAAATCATACCTTAGAGTTAGTTGCTCAGGGTAAACCGATAATGACAGTGTTGCGCTCAATCATTACCGGGGTTGAACAAGAATTTCCGAAAATGCTCTGCAGCATCTTGCAACTAAATCAACAAAAAACCCACTTTTGCAATGGCATTGCTCCATCCTTGCCCGATTTCTACAATGATGCCGTTGACGGCTTAGCGATTGGCGACAATGTTGGTTCTTGCGGTACGGCGGCTTTTCGAGCGCAGCGGTTTGTCGTTAGCGACATTGCTAGCCACCCCTACTGGGTCGGCGCTACCCCGTTGACCAAACGAGCAAATCTTGGTGCTTGTTGGTCGCAACCTATTCTTAGCGTCCATGGTGACGTGCTTGGCACTTTTGCGATTTACCATCAAAAAATTACCGTTCCCAGTGAACTTGAGTTTCGATTAATCGAGCAATCGGCCCATTTGGCCAGCATTGCCATTGAGCGAGACCAAGCCAACAAGCTGATTTGGCATCAGGCCAACTACGACGCCTTAACTGGCTTACCAAATAGACAATTGTGCCGTGAGCATCTTGCGACGGCTATGGTTAATGCCAAACGATCTCAGCAACAGGTTGCGGTGATGTTTATCGATCTCGACCGTTTTAAAGAGGTTAATGACACCCTAGGTCATGCTGAAGGCGACGCCCTGTTAATTGAAAGCGCAAAAAGGATCCAACTCAGTGTCCGGCCGGTCGACACGGTGGCGCGATTTGGTGGCGATGAATTTATCGTCATTTTAGCCGAGCTTAACAACTGCGCCGAAATTGAACGTGTGGCCCAGCAGATCATGGTGCAATTGACCTTACCTTTTTCGTTAGGTCAGGACATCGTCCATATTTCAGCGAGCATCGGCATTAGTTTGTACCCTAATGATGCCGATAATATCGAATGCTTAATGAAAAATTCCGATCAGGCAATGTACCATGCCAAAGGACTCGGCCGCGATTGCTACCATTTCTTTACGTATAATATGCTAAAAGCGTCGCGTGCTCGAATGTCTTTAATCAATGACTTACACCAAGCATTGGCTAACGACGAATTCGTTCTATATTATCAACCGATTATCGATCTTCATAGCGGACAAATTAACAAAGCCGAAGCACTGATCCGTTGGTTTCATCCACAACGTGGTTTAGTTAACCCCGACGAGTTTATTGGCTTGGCTGAAGAAACGGGATTAATTATTCCGATCGGTGAATGGGTAATCAATCAGGCGCTGAGTCAGGCAGCACACTGGAAAAAACAGCTTGGCCACTCGTTTCAAATCAGCGTTAATACCTCGCCGGTTCAATATAATAATACTAAGCCCGCTCAGCGCTGGCTTGACGTACTGACCGAGCCGGGCGTTGACCATTCAAGTATTATTATTGAGATCACCGAAAACATTCTGATGGATTCCCAAGCCGATATTATTGATATCCTCAATAATTTACGCACACTGGGCATTGAAATTGCTATCGATGATTTTGGTACGGGGTATTCCTCGCTAGCCTATATTAAGAAATTTAACATCGATTATCTAAAAATAGACCGTCAGTTTGTTCATAGCATGACCAGTGAAAATGATGATTTTGTGTTATGCGATACCATAGTAACTATGGCAAAAAAGCTCGGTACACGGGTGGTTGCCGAAGGCATCGAAAATAAACAGCAATTGATGTTATTGCAAGAGATGGGCTGTGAATTTGGTCAAGGATTCCATGTCGCTAAACCTTTGACCTGCGCCGACTTTGAGCTGCAATTTATCCTCAATGGTCGTGATGAAGCTTAATAACCCGATGACAGAGTTTGCTCTGTCATCAGATATTATCAACTTATTACAATTTTGCTAAGGTTTGATAAAGCGCATTAAGACTGGCTACACCTAATTTACGCGAACGTTCAGGCGACCAACCCATCTCTTCATCTGGGGTATCAACGGTATCTTTAAAGGGCATTTCCAGCGTCATCGCCAAACAATTGAAGTGTTCAGCAATATAATTAGTACCAACTGTCATTAATGCCTGACCCGGTAGATCTTTTTCATAACCAATGTCAGTTTGAAAATCAGGGCTGGCATTAACTAACGCTTGTTGGTAATGGTCTAGTTCAGCTTGGCGCTGTTCATTCCAACTTGGTATGCCTTCGGCTCCAGCAATAAAGTTATAAGGCAAGGCTTCATCGCCATGCACATCAAGACAAAAATCTAACCCAGTTTGTTGCATTTTCTGGCGAACTAAAAATACTTCAGGGCTATATTCCATGCTCGGGTTTTGCCATTCGCGGTTTAAATTGGCGCCGGCCGCATTAGTACGTAAATTACCACGACGACTACCATCAGGATTCATGTTTGGTACCACATAAAACACCGCTTGATCGAGCAACGCCCGCGAAATTGGGTCTTCAGGATCGAGCAACGCATTAATCATGCCTTCCATCCACCACTGCGCCATCGTTTCACCCGGATGTTGCCGCGCAATCAACCAGCAAATCTTTTTACCAGCGCCCGGCTCACCAACGCGTAGCAAATCCATGTCTTGACCATCGAGGGTGTAACCCAAATGAGTATGCTCAACCAAATCGCTCAATTGTGCATTAGCAATAAGATCATGATGGCGTTCCATCGGATAAGGCGCAAAGTAGGCGTAATACACCACATCGCATTCAGGAGTGTGATTAATGGTTAAGACCGAACCATCAAAATCAGTAGCAACCCGAAACCACGTTTGGCGATCATACGAAGCAACGGCTTGGTAGTCTGGCCAACCATCGACATATGCAGCATTAGCGGCATTAACAAAATTCAACCGGCAATCAAGATTTTTAGCACCGCTTAACTTAAAATAAAACCACTGATAAAAATCAGAGTTATTGTCTTTGGGGATTTCTAATTGAATATTGCTGGCATCGCTGACATCGATACAACGGATATTGCCGCCGTCGAAATTGTGGCTAATTTGCATAGTAGACCTTATCAGGCATCATAAAAAAATCCATGATAGCAAATTTACCATGCACTAGCGCTGTTATAGTTGATTAGCCGCAGCTATTTAACCTAGCAACATCGAGCGCCCAGCTATTGCAGCAACCAGACCGTTTCCAGCGCTGGACATTTACCCTTTAAACCACCAGCGATATTAAACGAAACCAGTTCTGACAAGGTATAAGATGCTTGATATTGCTGAGCTACTTCATTTTTTGATAATGAAAATGGCGGACCGCTCAGCAAAGATTGATCATACTCAAAAGTTAGCAACAATTGCGGCGCGGTCTTGGTAATTTCAAGGATTTGACTAACGTAGTTATTACGCATTTCTTTTGGCAATGCCACCAGCGCGGCGCGATCATAAACCGCATCAACCCGCCCTAAAATATCAGCGGTCAATGCAAAGATATTACCCACAAAAATATCGATGTTAGTGCCGCTATAACGTTTGAGTTCACCAACAGCAGTAATTGTTGGAGTAACATCCAGATCAACAAATAACTGTTCAATGGCACTTTGGCTTAATTCGGCCCCGACTACTTGGTAACCTTGAGCCAACAACCAACCAATATCGAGTGTTTTGCCACACAATGGCACAAATACTCGATTACCAGCCACCAAATTTAGCCGACTAAAATACTGCACCAACATCGGATTAGCTTTGTGCATATGAAAAGCTATTTGGTTAAGTCTCCACTTTTGGTGCCAAAAATCTACGTCCATTATGTATCCTTTAACTTATTAATTACCATCAAGCAGTAGAATAACATTAACATGGGACCTTAACTTGGGACACCCATAACTATATTATTGATTTTACAGTAACCTAGCTAATTTGTGAGAGTTTACACCATCCGTGTCCTATACTCTCGGTGTTACAGTCGACTAGCTGAGGTGAAACATGACCCGCGCAAGACATTCTCAAATTGATTTAACCGCAACCAGTTTTTATCACGTTATCAACCGTTGTGTTCGACGCAGTTATTTGTGTGGTGATGATGACGTTAGCGGTAAAAACTTTGACCACCGCAGACAGTGGCTAGTCGATAGATTCACCACTTTGTCTGATGTTTTTTCAGTTAACATTGCCGCTTATGCGGTGATGAGCAATCATTATCATCTGGTACTTCACGTCGATAAGGTGGCAGCAGATATCTGGTCAATGGATGAAGTTATCGAGCGTTGGTACCGTTTGTTTAATGGCCATTTATTAGTCGACCAGTACCTAACCGAAGATACAATAAGCCCTGCTCATTTTATCGCGGTAGAAAAACTCGTTGAGCTATGGCGGGCAAGGCTTTACGACATATCTTGGTACATGAAATGTTTGAATGAACATATTGCGCGACAAGCAAATAAAGAAGATAAATGTACCGGGCGTTTTTGGGAAGGCCGTTTTAAATCTCAGGCGTTACTTGATGATATAGCTCTGCTTAGCTGTATGGCTTATGTTGATTTAAATCCTATTCGAGCAGGCGTAGCATCCAACGTATCTGAAAGTAATTTCACCTCGATTCAAAAACGTATTGTCCAATATAAATCCCATCAGAAACAAGACGCCACTACCAATCCGGATACCTCTGTAGCCGAGCAACCAAAGACCCTGCTGCCATTCGCTGGTACTAATAATACAAAAGTTATTCCATTTAGCTATAGCGATTATTTTGAATTGGTTGATTGGAGTGGCCGTCATGTAGACCCTAACAAAACCAGCTATATTGATTCAGATGAGCCCAAAATACTAACAACACTAGGTATTGCTGAAGATGACTGGCTAACAGCTGTTAAACATTTTAGGCGGCAATATGGCAGCTTTGCTGGCACGAATGAACATTTACGCGACTTTGCCCATAGTCACGGTAAGAGTTGGTGTAAGCACCCCTGTTAATCGATTAATAATCATAATACCAAATAGGTAATAGTTATCTCCGGCACCGCTTTGTCCAAAATTCAATCGGGTGTTAATAAATGAAGCCAACTCTGAAAATTTAGTGAATATATCGTTAGCTCACATCTGAGATGAGTATTTTTGATACTTCAATAGTCATACCTATAAGCTTAGCCAATGCTTTATATCAACGATTTAGTTATGGCTGTCCCTTATTAAATACTTCTTAAATGGCATTACTGTGTTGCCACAGCTGAATGGCCAGTTTTCTATTTTCACCCCAGCGATAATTACCCAGTTCACCGTTGCCGCGAATTACCCGATGACAAGGGATTAATAAAGCAATGTTATTGGCTGCCAATGCACTGCCAACCGCCCGCTGGGCCTTAGGTGATCCCGCCATATTGGCTAATTGACCGTAGGATACTAACTGATCGCCACTGGTTTTAAGCAAGGCTTGCCACACTTTAAGTTGAAAATTAGTGCCTTTAACCACCAAATGGATTTTGCCAGGGGTTAACGGCGCATTAAAAATTGTCGCGGCTAATTCGTTCGCCTGTTTAGCATCGGCTTTGAGCGAGGCGTATGGCCACGACAATCTTAATTGCTCGACCTCAATTTGATAATCGCGCTCGCTATCATGGTCAAGAAATTCAAGATGACACAACCCGCGCCCGGTCCACGCAAAAATAGCTGCGCCAAAGGGCGTCATTGCCCGGCCATACGAAATTGTTAAGTCTTTGCCGAGCGTTTTTATTTGCCCTGGGGTCATCGCTTCACAGGTAACCAGTAAATCATGCAGTCGACCAGTACCTGACAACCCCGACTCTAACGCGACATTAAGTAAGTCTTGCGACTGTGCCAGCTGAGCCAGTGCCCGCTCTTTAGTTACAAACTGTAAAAAACGTTTCGGTGAAATGCCAGCCCAACTAGCAAATACCCGCTGTAAATGAAATTCACTTAAATGAACGGCCTCTGCAATCTGTTGTAAACTTGGCTGGTCTTGAACATGTCCGCGGATATAGGCAATTGCTCGGCTTATCACCTCATAATGCTGATGGGCTATATTTTCATTAGTATTTTCATTAGTGCTTTTGATAGCACTTTTGATAGTACTTTTATTAGTACTTTCGTCAGAGCTTTCATCATCGATTAATCCGGTTACTTTGCTATTCATAACTCGCCTTCCTTTCTTTGAAAAACGTCTGCACTGAAAAGCCAGTGACTAACATCGTGCCCCAGATAACTAACGCCGATCCGGCTACCGTATGCCAGCCAACCGACTCGTCTAAAAATAAGTAACCCCATAAAATACCAAATACCGGCACTAAAAATGTTACTGACAACGCCGGTGCTGCGCCAACGTCGGCAATTAATTTAAAATACAACAAATACGCCACGCCAGTACATAATACGCCAAGCGCAATAACCGCCAATACTATTGATGAACTGACCGGCTCGGTGGCTGGAAAAAAGGGTAACAGTGGCACAATTATCAGCGTGGCAGCCCACATGCTGCCATGGGCATTATCAAATGAACTAACCGCTGGTGCAGATTTAGCGTAATTGGTCGCTATACCGTAACTTACCGCTGCGAGTGTCGCAGCCGAAATAGGAATAATAGCAACGCTTAAATCAAAATTAGCCTGCAAACCGACCAAAATACTGACACCAGCGATGCCGAGTCCCAGCCCAATTACCGTTTGACGATTTAAGGCTGTTTTAGTCCAAATAGCGCCAATAATAGCGCCCCAAATAGGCGCTGTTGCATTGACCACCGACATTGTGGCCGCGGTTAATGTTTGTGCGGCATAAGCAAACAGTAAAAACGGCAAGGCGGAATTAAAAAATCCAATAATAAAAAAATGCTGCCAGTGGCGTCTAAACACCAGCTGGCGCTTTAAATAAAAGCCAATCGCCAGCAAAAATAACGCAGCAAATCCAACCCGGCCACCAATAAGCATGGTTGGGCCTAAAGTACCTGCCGTCACCCGCATTAATAAAAACGAGCCGCCCCACAATGCAGCAAGCAATAATAGTCGCATAAAGTTAACGGATGTCATGATGTTACCTCTTGATCGATTCAAACCACAGTATGACCAGCTAAAATCAGTGCTACAACCCGATTCTTGCTGTTTTGATCCCAAACATTAAATTGACCGAAAATATTACATTGCACATACGGAAAAACACATATATGATTTATCGTATATATGTTTTACCCCATGTACTATTTTTACCAGTAATGGATTGTGCATAAATAGATAATAAATCACCAATATTTAACCGTTGGAATATTAATGAATCCTGTTCAATTTTATAAAGCATTGGCCGACGATACCCGGCTAAAAAGCCTGTTGTTAATTAGCCATTACCAAGAATTATGTGTGTGCGAATTGGTAACGGCATTAGATCTTGGTCAGCCAAAAGTCTCGCGCCATTTAGCCCAACTAAAAAGCCTAGGGATCTTAAGCGATCGCCGTCAGGGTCAGTGGATTTTCTACCGACTCAATAGCGAGTTAGTCAATTGGGCACACAGTACCATTGTGCAAACACTGAGCAATAACGCCGCATATATCAAAGCCGATATCAATCGCCTTGAAGCCATGGGTCAACGCCCTGCACGCATCATTAGCTGCTGCGAATAATGGAAACACTATAATGAAAAAAATTAAAATGGGTATTAACGGCTTTGGCCGAATGGGTCGCCTAGCAATGCGAGTTGCGTGGTTAAGCGATCAGGTTGAAATTGTCCAAATAAACGATCCCGCGGGCGACGTTGCGACCTTAGCGCATTTAATTAATTTTGATTCGGTTCACGGTCGCTGGAATTTTGAAGCCACCAGCCGTGACGATCTGATGATTATTGACCAACACCAGATTAAGGTCACCCACAATCAAACGATTAACGAAACCGACTGGTCTGCTTGTGACGTGGTTTTAGAAGCCTCAGGCAAGATGAAAACCACCGCCTTGTTGCAAGCTTATCTTGATCAGGGCGTAAAACGCGTGGTGGTCACAGCCCCGGTTAAAGAACCCGGTATTTTAAATGTGGTGATGGGCGTTAATCATCATTTATATGACAAAGCGATTCATCCGATCATTACCGCTGCATCTTGTACGACTAACTGTCTAGCGCCAGTGGTTAAGGTATTACACGAAAGCATTGGCATTAAACATGGTTCAATGACCACGATTCATGACATTACCAATACTCAAACTATTTTAGACGCCCCACACAAAGACTTACGCCGCGCGCGCGCTTGTGGCATGAGCCTTATTCCGACCACCACGGGGTCTGCGACCGCCATTACCCATATTTTCCCAGAACTTGCAGGAAAGCTTAACGGCCATGCTATTCGAGTGCCACTGGCCAATGCGTCACTCACCGACTGTGTGTTTGAGATGGAGCGCGCCACCAGCGTCGAAGAAATAAACCAACTGCTGCGCGACGCTAGCCGCGGTGAGTTAAAAGATATTTTAGGCTATGAAGAGCGCCCGCTGGTATCGATTGATTATCGAACCGATGCCCGTTCATCGATTATTGATGCACCGTCGACCATGGTGGTAAATCAGACCCAAGTTAAACTCTATGTTTGGTATGACAATGAATGGGGTTATGCCAACCGCGCGGCCGAGTTAGTCATTATGGTCGGACTCATGGATCAAGACAGTGCTTAACACCCCCTTGAAACAATACCTGATTGTGACCGGTAATTATTGGGCCTTTACCTTGACCGATGGCGCGTTAAGAATGTTGGTTATCTTGCATTTTTATCAGCTCGGATATAGCCCGCTCGCCATTGCAATGTTGTTTGTGTTTTATGAATTTTTTGGGGTGGTAACCAATTTAGTTGGCGGCTACCTTGGCGCGCTGGTTGGTCTTAATCGCACCATGAATATCGGCCTTGGTTTGCAGGTATTTGCGTTAGTGATGCTGCTGGTGCCAACCGATTTTTTAAGTGTCGGTTGGGTAATGGCGGCGCAAGCGCTCAGTGGCATCGCTAAAGATCTCAATAAAATGAGTGCCAAAAGTGCAATAAAAACCTTGTTGCCTGCAGATGCACAAAATCAGCTTTATCGCTGGGTATCTCTGCTAACGGGTTCGAAAAATACTCTCAAAGGCATTGGCTTTTTTGTTGGTTCGCTGTTATTAAGTCTAATTGGTTTTAGTCAGGCCATTTTAGTGATGGCGCTGGCTTTAACTGCCGTTTGGTTAGTCAGTTTATTTTGCTTAACCCAAGATTTGGGCAAGGCATCGGCCAAGCCTAAGTTTAGTCAGTTGTTTGCCAAAACCCGTCAGGTTAACTGTTTATCAGCCGCCCGGATGTTCTTATTTGGCGCGCGCGATGTTTGGTTTGTAATCGCGTTACCGGTATTTTTAGCCGACCAATTAGGCTGGGATCATTATCAGGTGGGCGCATTTCTGGCAAGCTGGATTATCGGTTATGGCTTAATTCAAAGTGTTGCGCCGCTGATAACGCGCCGGCTCAGTGGTCAACTGCCTGACGGCCAGTCAGCGCAACGTTGGGCCTTGGCATTATCAGCCATCCCTTTGCTGATTGCCCTAGCGCTCAATTTTGAAATTGCCGTTGCTTGGTGTTTAATCATCGGCTTGATCATATTTGGCATTGTGTTTGCGGTAAACTCATCAATTCATAGCTATTTAATTGTGAGTTATGCCCAAGAGGACGCCAGCTCACTTGATATCGGCTTTTATTACATGGCCAATGCGTTAGGTCGATTACTGGGCACGTTATTGTCTGGCTGGGTTTATGGCCAAGCGGGTTTAATCGCTTGTCTGATAATTTCTGGGCTATTTATTTTGATTGCGGCATTGATTTCAATATCGCTTCCAAGACATAATGACCAAAAATATCGCAAGAATATATTATAAAGGTTTAATTATGAGCAAATTAATCAACACATTAGCCGCGATCGATTTATTACACCAAGCGGATCCCACTCAGGTAATTGACAATGGTAACGAAATCGCCAATGAGCTACTTTATGCTCAGCAGATGACAACCTGGCTTAACAAATTAACCGATGCCCCAAGTGAGTTTGCCCAAATTGCCGCGCGCTCGCAGCATTTATGCCGCTGGCAGTTACCACGCGCAGACTTTGAAATGAACCGCGCCGGTTATTATAAATGGCGGATTGCCCAAGGTAAGTATCACGGCGAAAAAGCGGCGCAAGCGATGGCCGATAATGGTTATGATCAAGTCAGTTGCGATAAGGTTTACGACATTGTCCGTAAAAAGGATATTAAGTCAAACCCTGATACCCAGCTGATGGAAGATGCGGCGTGTTTAGTGTTTCTTGAGTTTCAATTTGTTGATTTTGCGCAGGCACATGACGATGAAAAAATCATTCGCATTGTCCAAAAAACCTGGGCAAAAATGTCTGACAATGGTCATCAACTGGCATTAAAAATCAACTTTGGTGCCAATGAATTAAGTTTAGTGCAGCAAGCGCTCGCTTAATTAATTGACTGGCTTCATTACCAGTAAACCATAAAATAACCGCTACTTAGCTCTCAACCGTAGCGGTTATTCTTTACAGCACTCTTTACTGGACTATTTACAGCATTCTTTAAAACACTATTTAAAACACTAGTGTTAATCCTACTCACAACTCTCTCTCAATACTCTCTCAGTACATTCACCGCACTACTTCCCGAGCTATTCACTGTCATATTCATATTTGTAGTCATAACCGTCGTATAGTGACAACTCGCGCCGTAATCGCTCACGATCTTTAAATGCCTCAATTTCACGCCATTTACGCGGCTTTGACCGACGCTGTTTATGCGGCAAAACTTGCTCTGACTCAAATTCAAATGCCACTTCTGGTGCTGACCAATTGCTTTTCATTATATGCTCCGACTTATTAGGCTATGAAACAAAATAATAAATCTGTGTGACAATACTGTGAAAGTGAAATGACGATACCGTGACAATCAAATGACAACGAAAACACAAAGTGATGAAACAGGCTTAACACTAGTAATTGACTAATAAGATAGGCTAAAATCTTTCTTTAGCTGGAGATTTTATGACTTACACCCTGCACTTAGCGCACATTAATGATACCCATTCCCATTTTGAACCATCGTTATTACATTTTGAGATTACGATCGATCAACTCAAATACCGACTCGATGCTCACTGTGGTGGATATGCCAACATCGCTAGCGCCGTGCAAGCCTTAAGACAACGCGCAGCTAAGCTGCAACAAACCGCGTTATTTTTACATGCCGGTGACAGTTTTCAAGGCAGCCTGTATTTTAGCTGCTTTAAAGGCGAAGCGAACGCCACCTTGCTCAATTGCCTGCAACCAGACGCAATGACCATTGGCAATCATGAGTTTGACTTGGGCAATAGCCCCATTGCCGATTTTCTTAAACGAGTCGGCTTTCCGGTACTAGCTGGCAACATGGATCTAAGCCAGGAAGATCAAACTAAAGCGGCGCCATTAAAACCACACTCCAATTTATATTATTATGATAACCAGCGCCAAATTGCCAATTACCTCGTTAAACCATTATTAGGCGAGCATGGCCAACACACGCAAATCGCGATTGTCGGCATCACATTAGATCAAATGGCCAAAATTGGCTGCCCCGATCCTGATTGTCATTTTGTTAATGCCATCACCACCACCCAAAACACCGTGCGCCACTTACACCAGCAAGGCATAAAACACATTGTGGTATTAAGCCATCTCGGTTATCAAGGTGACAAGGCGCTAGCACAAGCTGTCGATGGCATCAGTGTCATTGTTGGCGGCCACACTCATACCCTTTCTGGCGACTTTAGTGAGCTTAACCTGCCTAGCACCGGATGCGCCGACGAGCGGGTTAATAACACCCTGATCTTACACGGCGGCCAACACGCCGAATCGATTGGTTGTTGTGAAATAGACTTTGACCAACACGGGCTCGTTACTAACATGCGGGGGGGGGTCAAGTTTATGATTAACGATGACTGGCAAGCCACTATTGAAAACAATGCTGTTAGCAATAGCGCCCATTTAGCCATGACGAATTTTATCAAGGCCAGCAGCTGCTTTAGCCAATTAGGCGCTGATGACCACATTACCCAACTGATTAATGTCCGTTACCGCCCTGCCGTCGACAAAATGCGCGGCAAGGTAGTAACGACCATCGACACACCACTAAGCCACACTCGGCTGCCAACGGCGCAGTTACCTTATGGTAGCGAAATTGCGCCATTAGTAGCTCAAGGCTTTTATCATAGCGCCAGCAAAGATAAACCAATCGATTTTGCAATTCACAATGCCGGCGGGGTTCGCGTCTCAATTAATGCCGGACAACTCACTCAAGCTGAAATATGTGGTCGGTTATTACCCTTTGCTATTTCTATTATTAGTTATGTCGTGACCGGTAAAGTGTTAAAACAAGCATTAGAAGGCGCAATTAATAACGCGATTGACAATGGGGTTAACGGTACTGGCAGTGGCAGTTATCCCTATACCCATAAATTACGCTTTGAATATCAGGCCGCCAGCCCAGCGCAGCAACGCATTAGTTCGTTGCAAATTTATCGCGACCAGCAATGGCACACAATCGATGACGACCAACAATACCGCGGCGTTTCGTCGGGTTACACCTTAGCAGGCAAAGAAGGCTACGATGCATTGCGTGATTCAACCGATCATTTTGATCACCAAGTGACAATGGCCGATGCCTTTATTAACCTGCTCAGTGGTCCAGGCATAAATATCGACCAATCGCCTCAAAATAGCTTAATCTTGTGAGATCTATAACGAACCTAAGCCCAATTATCTGATACACTGCGCCAAATATTTTTTCAGTCGTGTTATTGGGTAGGTTGTTATGGGTTTTTCCGCGTTAGATCTTAATCAAAATTTAATTAAAGCATTGTCAAAGCAAGGTTATGATAAACCTACACCAATTCAGGCCGAAGCCATTCCTGCCATTTTAAACAAGCAAGATGTAATGGCTGGTGCCCAGACTGGTACCGGTAAAACGGCCGCCTTTGCACTACCAATTTTACAGCAGCTAGCGCAATCGGCCCCTGCCAAGCAGAAGTTACGGGCGTTAATCTTAACCCCGACCCGCGAACTGGCTCAGCAAGTTTATCAAAGCTTTCTAACGTACGGCGAGTTTACTGAGCTTAACACGGCGATTGCTTACGGTGGTGTTAGCATTAATCCCCAAATTACGGCACTAAAAGCCGGAGCTGATATCTTAGTCGCTACGCCTGGCCGTTTACTTGATCATTTAGTTAAAGGCACTGTGTCTTTAGACGATATCGAGCACTTGGTCTTTGACGAAGCCGATCGCATGCTCGATATGGGATTTATTATCGACATTAAACGGATTTTAAAGCGGATGCCATCGCAGCGCCAAACGATGTTATTTTCAGCAACCTTCGATGATGCCATTTTTAGCCTGAGCAAAACTATGCTCAATGATCCAAAACTGATTGAAGTTGACCAACGTAATACTGCCGCTTCGCAAGTAGAACAAGTGGTTTATGGGGTCGACAGCCACCGCAAGCGCGAACTAACGTCATACCTAATTGGCTCAAGAAATTGGAAACAGGTGCTTATTTTCACCCGCACCCGTCAAGGTTGTGATGCACTCGCCAAAGAGATGTGTAAAGACGGCATTAAAACCCAGTCAATTCACGGCGACAAATCTCAAGGAGCACGTGAGCGGGCATTAGCAGAGTTTAAAGAAGGGAAAATTCGTGCCTTAGTCGCAACCGATGTTGCAGCACGTGGTCTTGATATCGACCAATTACAATATGTAATTAACTACGAATTGCCTTACATTGCTGAAGATTATATCCACCGAGTTGGCCGTACTGGCCGTGCAGGCAGCAGTGGTTTAGCTATTTCGTTATTAAGCGTTGAAGAAACCTACTTGCTTGAAGCCGTCGAGGCAGTTCTTGATACCCGCATTGCGCAAGAATGGATCCCTGGCTTTGAACCTGATTTAACCAAGGTATTTAGCAACAAGAAAAACACCAACACAGCGCAAAAGCGCCGTGCCCAAGACCGTGCCTTTGGCGGTAACAACAAACGTCGCCGCTAAACTTACCAGCTCGCTAATATGAAAAAAAGCACCTGAATTATCAGGTGCTTTTTTGTAAAAAATTTCCAGTGCAAATTTAATTATTTTGCCCATCAACCGTTTCTAGTTGAACCTGTTTAACGACCAATTTCATTGGCGTGTAACGGATCCCATACGCATGTTTAGCTTCACTGATCACTTCAAAACCCCAGCGTTGATAAATTGGCAGTGCATAGGTGGTCGAATTTAAGGTAAAAGTACCATCATTTCCTTGCTCGAGACTATGTGCTTTCATCTGCTCCCACAACATCTTTGCAATCCCACATTTATGGTGGTTCTGATCAACAAAGAGATGAAACATGTGACGGTTATCTTTAATCGCAATCACCCCAACGATACGTTTAGCTTCTTGGGCGACTAAATAAAAAAAGCCTTGATCCATATACTCACGAATCGACTGAGTTTCGACACTGCGTAAAAAGAACTCTAAGCCGTCTTCATCGAAATCATCATTTAATAGCATTTTGGTATTACGAGATATTAACGCGCTAATTTCAGCTGAATCATTAGCGGTTGCTGTTCTTATTTTTAACTGCTGCACCTTAATCCTCCTTTACTGACGGCTGCCACTTGTCTAGAAAATAGGCTTCCCTTGACGTTAAAGTACCATACTACAGCTGCAGTACCAAAGCTACTACTTGATTTGTCTATTGATTTATATATGAATATTTTTTACTGAGCACAAAAAGCCCCGTGCATTAGCAATGCACGGGGCTTTTAAAGATAATTAGTCAGGGCTAATTATTCTGCTTTTTTGGCAAATCGTTCTTTAATACTCTTGCTCATTTGGGCCATTTTATCTGCCGTCAGAGCCTCACCAGTGTTATCAATAATCGTTAGCACGCTGCGCGCGCCTGATTCTTGCAACTTAATCTGGTATTTCCCTTCCGCTAAATAAATCGGCATTATTTGCTTTACTTTAAATAAGACAGCTAAATAATTTGGATTTTGTTGTTCAAAATTAACAAAGTAAGTACCAAGCGTTTTATCGCGATCTTTAATCATAAACCCTAATTTAGGTAATATAACCGCTAACTTTTCCCAAGTAGGCTCAAAAGGCGACTTAATAATGTACGCGACATTTTGTTCGTCATCAAAACCTAACTCCATCGCCACGGCAGGTTTTGCCTTAACGATAGTAGCAACCTTATCGGTTTGCTCTAACGATTGCAGATGCGACAAGAAAGCATTGAGCATTCTTGTTTCGTAACGGCGCTGAGCAAACTGGTTAAGTTCAATGTCTTGACCTTGTTGCTGGTGTTTAACCAACTTTACCGCGACGTTAGCGCGGTGGCCTTGCGGTGCAACATTAAGCTCAAACTGATATTGCTGAGTCAGTGTTTGCTCTTCTAAGCCAAATATTTGCATGAAAAAAGGATCTGATTCAATGTTACGCGTGGTTAAGCTACTACCCTCACGTGACATGCTAATACCATACGTTTGAACGTCGACAAATCCGGTGATTTTTTTCCACAGATCGGCACGAAACTCAGTTACATTCTTAAATGACTCAAACACAATTTCTGTTTGTTGACGATTTTGCGATATTAATGACTCAGGTGCTACCGCCATTGCTAATGCGGGCGCGCGAATATCAAGCTTATGACCAACTAATGCACTGTTAGCCGTTGTGGCCAACACTGGAATACTATATTGATTGCTTAACTCAATAGCGCTATAACCTGCTGGCAGCGTTAAGGCTTTTGCCTCTTGCTCAGCGACATAGTCAAAGCTACCGGTACTTTGGTTACGTTCAGTAAAACTACTACAACCAGTCATAAACAGGCCACAGCAAAGAGCTACAGTAATATTTCTCATGGTTTCTCCAACCTAAAGGACGCCAGCCTGCTTCATTGCTGCGGTCAATAAACCGTGATGCTCTTGCGAAAGTTCAGTTAATGGTAAACGCACATGACCATTGTCTATCAGCTTTAATTGGTGAACACACCATTTAACTGGAATAGGGTTTGCTTCCACGAATAAATCATTGTGTAAGGCACTAAGCTGTTCATTAATCGCTTGCGCCTGCTCTTTCTCACCTGCTAATGCAAAACGACACATGTCGCTCATTAACTTTGGCGCTACATTGTTGGTGACAGAAATAACACCATTGCCGCCAAGCAACATAAATTCTAACCCGGTGGCGTCATCGCCGCTAAAGGTTAAAAAGTCATCACCGACCAAGGCTTTTATTTGTGCCAAACGCGATACATCACCGGTCGCTTCTTTAATGCCAACGATGTTGTCAATTTTTGCCAAGATTGCCACGGTTTCAGGCAACAGATCACAACACGTTCGTCCCGGTACGTTATACAAAATTTGCGGGATATCGGTTGACTCTGCTATCGCCGTAAAATGCGCAATTAAACCTTTTTGGGTCGGTTTGTTGTAGTAAGGAGTAACACCCAGCATTGCTACGACACCTGAACTCTTTAACAACTGAGTTAGCTCGATAGCTTCTGCGGTTGAGTTTGACCCATTACCACCTATTACAGGCACTCGCCCAGCGGCAACATTAACGACCGCTGTAACAACGGCAACATGTTCTTTCATACTCAGTGTTGTCGACTCGCCTGAGGTGCCAACAGCCACAATTCCATCGGTACCTTGTTTTATATGCATTTCAACAAGACGTTCTAAATTTTTATAATCCACATCACCGTTTGGTAAAAATGGCGTCACTAATGCAACAATACTGCCAGATAACATCTACAAATCCTCTGATAATCTCGGTAGGCTATGTTAAGGTTCAAGACTAATAAACTCAAGGAATTAATCGCCTTATCCTTTAACTATGATAAAATATTTTTTCAATTTTCAACACCAACAAATTTTTAATTGAACTAGATAAAAACAATATTCACTAGGGCCAAGCTAAATATGACAAATTTTTTGGTGGTAACCGCCATGGGGACCGATCGTCCAGGCATTGTTAATGAGTTAACCACACTCGCAACTGATTCAAACTGCAGCATAGTTGACAGCCGCATGGCTGTATTTGGTAACGAATGTACTTTCATTTTGTTACTCAGTGGTCAATGGAATGCCATCACACGTTTTGAAGCCGATTTATCAGCGCGCAGCGCCGAATTAGAGCTCATTACATTAATAAAAAGAACCAGTGAACACAAACTTGTCAATTATGCGTCTAATGCTTCAGTTCAAATTCAAGGCCAAGATGCCCCTGGCTGCATTGGAAAGTTTACCGAATACTTAGCTAAGCGTCATGTTGATTTGGCCAGTTTGCGAACTCAAGCCAAAGACGGTCAACAGCAAATTTCAATGCAAATACGATTGCCAGCTTCCGTGGAGTTTACCCAGTTAAGCGATGACTTCACCACCTTGGCCCATAGTTTAAATTTAACCGTTAATATTATATCAACTGATTGAATCAAATTTAAATTACCCATTAAAGACTCATTGAGCAGGGCAAAGTTCAACAATAAAATTTAATGTTGAAACGCGGTAGTTAATTATATTATACCTAAAGCCGCTAATGATAATAAATCACGTAATAGTTAGGAAAATAGCATGTTAGAAATCGGCACAGCAGCACCAAATTTCACCCTCAATGATCAAGACAATTCGAGTGTTTCATTAAGTGATTACAGCGGCAAAAAAGTCTTGGTATTTTTCTATCCTCGCGCTTCAACGCCAGGTTGCACTACCCAAGCCTGTGCGTTAAGAGATTCTCAGACATTGTTAGCACAGCACAATGTCGTTACCTTGGGTATAAGCCCAGACACGCCAAAGAAATTAACCAACTTCATTACCAAACAATCTCTTAACTTTACTTTGTTGGGCGATGAAGATCACAGCGTATGTGAAGCTTATGGCGTGTGGCAACTAAAGAAGTTTATGGGCCGCGAAAGTATGGGCGTAGTAAGAACTTCTTTTCTAATTGATGAGCAAGGTAATTTAGCTCATATCTTTAATAAATTTAAAACGAAAGATCATCACGAAGTTGTTTTAAACTACCTAGAAAATGCTCAATAACGCAGACTCTCAATTAAATTTTGACACAAAAAAAGGAACGAATTTCGTTCCTTTTTCATATCAGCCGGCCAACTTAAAGTTCAACATGACAAACTCTATGTTACTGAGTCACCACAAAAGGTTCAGCCAGTGCTAATACACCAGAATCAGCGATTTGAACCTGCTTGATTGGTCGGTCGCGCGAGTCAGTTTGAACTTTTTCAATTTGTTTTATGATATCCATACCTTCAATGACTTTACCAAAAACGGTGTGGCGACCGTCTAACCAAGCTGTTTGCTTTAAGGTAATAAAAAATTGTGAAGTATTGGTGTTAGGGCCTCGATTAGCCATTGATAACCAACCAGCACCCGCATGAGAAAGTTTGAAATTTTCATCGGCAAATTGGCCGCCATAAATCGATTTACCGCCGGTGCCATTGCCATTGGTGAAATCACCACCCTGGATCATAAAATTATTAATCACTCGATGAAATTTAGACCCTTTATAACCAAAGCCGTTCGCATGAGTAGATAGCTCAGAGAAATTTTTCACCGTCTTAGGCACGGTTTCACCAAATAGACCGATCACTATCCGCCCAGCAGGTTTGCCACCAATCGTTATATCCATAAAAGTCTTTTGGGTCACTAGTAACTCTTGCCCAGCATGAGCAAAGGTTGCACTGACCAATAACATAAAAAACACACCAATTTTCAATTTCATTACTTCTTTTCCTAAGCTTTAGAGCAAATTTAGTTTGTATATTACGGCTTTGTTATACTAACTATTGCGATAGTCCAACAATGTTAGTGCTAATAAACAGCAAGCATACGGCATTTTATTGCTCAGGATTTTCAGTCATTTATTAATGACAAGCAACTGTTTTATGCTTATATTTAATTCGCTGTCGCCACTACAACGTTAACAAAAAGTTGAGATTGTCTCTTTAAGCCAGTCACTTTAAGCGACTTATTTAAACTACTTCACTACAATTTGTTAATTTCGTTGGACAAGTTAAATTCAGCAGACGTTACGTAACTCTCCATTTGTTGTAACCGTAGTTCAATTTGATTGAACTGCTGTTCCAGCTCTTTAAAGGCCGCTTGGGGCAATTGTCCTTGCTGCCACACCTTAGATTTAACCGACACGGTATGCTCAAACCCTTGCGGTTGCTCACGCTGTACTGCAGGTTTTTTATCTAGCAATAACCACGCGGCAATATAAAGTACCGGCATAAAGGGCACGCCAAGAAAAAAGGCTGAAACCGCGCCAATCCGAATTAACCAAACTTCAACCCCAAAGCGTTCGCCGACACCTGCGCAAACACCAGCAATGCGCCCTTGCTCTGGAATGCGGTAAAGCACGTTGGGTTGTTTACCTTGGCTCATGATCGCTCCCTCCAATGCGGTGCTTCGTGATCAAGCAGTAATTCGAGCACCGAAATACGTTTAGCCATGGTGTCAGCCTGGCCGCTTAATACGGTTAATTGCTCAACTTGTTCATAGCTTAGCCCTTGGCTAACTTGACGCTTGCTACGATAATGTAAAAACAACCATAACGGCGCGACAAAGATTAAAAACAGGATCGGTAATATCGTTAAATTATTGAGTAGCTCGACCACACCTAAATTCATCATCTGTACATCCTTAATCTAAAAATTCTGCGGGCGGCGATTATTGCTTATCGGCTAATTGTTGTTTCATTGCCGCCAGCTCTTCACTAACGCTGTCTTGGGCCGCTAACTCGGCAAATTGCTCATTAAGCGCACTACTACCTAAATCTTGAGCGTCAACTTGCGCTTCAATGTCTTCAATACGACGCTCATACTGCTCAAACTTTTCAACCGTTTGCGCAACTTTAGTCCGGTCGAGTTGCTGTTTTACCTGCAAGCGAGTAGTTGCTGTGTCTTTACGCACAACCATCGACTTTTTACGGGCTCGCGCTTCGTCTAGTTTAAGTTGCAGCTGGCTTATTTCACTTTTAAGCAGTTCAAGTTGCTCCTCGATATGTAACATATCTTGCGCCAACAGCTGACTTTGTTGACTGGATTTTTGCTTTTCAATTAACGCTGCCCGAGCGAGATCATCACGATTTTTGCTCAACGCTAATTCCGCTTTATTGTGCCAGTCATCGACTAAACTAGTTGCTCGTATGATCCGACGTTGCAATTGTTTTTTATCGGCCAAAATTCGTGCTGAATTTGAACGCACCTCAACTAAGGTATCTTCCATTTCTTGAATGATTAAGCGCACCATTTTGCTTGGATCTTCCGCTTTATCTAACAAAGACGTGATATTCGAATTAACGATATCGGCAAATCGACTAAAAATTCCCATCATACACCTCTTAACTAATTGCTATAAAATCATCGATGCTGGTTTATCCAACTTATGCTCTACATAGCAGAAATAGTGCCAACCTCAAACGTAACAACCTAACAGATTGAAATATAACCACAAAACCACACAAACCTACTATCACAATAAAAACAACCCATTATTAAATTAGTCTGATAGACTATAAATTAGTCAAATCAGCCACAAACTAGTGATAATCGCCAATGAATAGATTTAGTCGTAAAGATAACCTGATTGGTCAAGCAAGTTGCTTTTTAGAAGTATTAGATCATGTTTCATTGGTCGCTCAGATCGATAAACCGGTCTTAATCATTGGCGAACGCGGCACTGGCAAGGAGCTAATTGCCGAACGTCTTCATTATTTGTCTAAACGCTGGCAGCAATCATATTTAAAACTCAATTGCGCCACGCTCAATGAAAACGTGCTCGAAAGTGAACTGTTTGGTCATGAATCAGGTGCTTTTACGGGAGCCAACAAACGTCATTTAGGCCGTTTTGAACGCGCCGACCAAGGCAGCTTGTTTATTGACGAACTCGCTAATACGTCGAGTTTAATCCAACAAAAATTACTCAATGTCATTGAATATGGTGAATTTGAACGGGTTGGTGGTAACCAGCCCGTTAACACCGATGTCCGGCTAATTTGTGCAACCAATCAAGATTTACCGCAATTGGTGATGCAAGGTCATTTTAGAGCCGATTTATTAGATCGCTTAGCCTTCGATGTTATTACCCTGCCGCCTTTACGCAGCCGCACTGGCGATATCATGCTATTGGCTCAAACTTTTGCGATAAACATGGCAAGACAACTGCAATATGAGTATTTCGCCGGTTTTTCAGCGTCAGCCCAACAAAGCTTGCAAAGCTATCACTGGCCCGGCAATGTGCGAGAGCTAAAAAATGTTGTTGAGCGCTCTCTTTATCGTCATCAGGATCCGACGTCACCGGTGCAAGATATTATTCTCGATGCTTTTGATTCACCGTTTCGGCCACAACAAAATGGCGACACCACCACAAATATGCCGCAACAAAATCATCATTTACCTATCGAACCATTGACCAATATTCAAGTAATTGATCCAATTAGCGCTCCCGATTTCCCCTTGTGTTTTAAAACGGTTAGTGCCGATTTTGAGATGAACTTAATTAGCCAAGCGTTGAGCACCAGCCGCCATAATCAACAACAAGCAGCCAAGCTTTTAGGCATCACTTATCATCAGTTACGCGGCCTATTAAAAAAATACCAGATTTAACCCTAAATACTCAGGGGTAATGGGCTAAATTTATTGATGTTATTGGCATTGAGCGTTACATTACTAGTAATCGGCAGCCGCGACAAAACAGCATGAATAAAATTTCAAGATTATCCACCAAACTAGTCCTAGTTAGCGCTATTTTCGCTCAATTTGGTTGTTCGCCATCAGCCGAGGATAATACTCAGCGTGAACAGGGTTTAGTATATTGCTCTGAAGGTGATCCTTCGGTCTTTAATCCACAATTAACGACCATTGGCACCACCATTGACGCGACCTCAAATCAGTTATATAACCGCTTGGTCGAATATAATCCAAGATTAGGTAAGCTTGAACCGGCACTGGCTAAAAGTTGGTCGATTTCAGACGACGGCCGTACCTACACGTTTGCTTTACGTGATGATGTGGTTTTTCATCAAACCAAATTTTTTAAACCCTCACGTCTTTTTTCTGCCATTGATGTGGCGTTTAGTTTCAATCGTATTATTACCCCAACCCACCCTTATCACGATGTTTCCGGTGGCAACTATCCCTTTTTCAACAGCATAGATTTACCTAATACGATCAATAGAATTGAAGTAATTGACCCACACACCGTTACTTTTCATTTAAGTAGCCGAGACAGCTCCTTTTTAGCCAACTTAGCGACCGATTTTGCGGTGATATTATCGCAAGAATATGGCGACTATTTATTATCGGCTGGCCAGCCGCAATTAATCGATATTAAACCTGTTGGCACCGGACCCTTTATTTTAGAGTCTCACTACAAAGACAACTTTATTCGTTACAAAAGTAATGAGCACTATTGGAATGGTGCACCACAAATTAAGCAATTGGTTTATGATATTACGCCAAAAAGCACCAACCGCATCGCCAAAATAATGACGGGTGACTGTGACGTATCTGCTTTGCCACAATCGAGCGAACTAGACGTTATTCGTCGTAATATAAAATTAGAATTGCAAGTGCAAACAGGGCTTAACGTTGCCTACTGGGCGTTTAACAACCAAGCGCCGCCATTTGACCGCTTAATTGTTCGCCAAGCTTTGGCCCATGCGATCAACAAACGAGCCATTGTAAAAGCTGTTTATTACGGCAGTGCCACTACTGCAAAAACCGTCTTACCACCGTTATCATGGGCCTATCATCGACAGCTGCCTATTTATGAATACAACCCACGCAAAGCACGAAAAATGTTAGCCGATGCTGGTTTTCCAAACGGTTTTGAAATGACCTTATGGGCAGCTCCAGCGCAGCGTATTTATAATCCTAATGCGGTAAAAATGGCCGAATTAATTCAAGGTCAACTGGCTGAAATCGGCGTTAAGGTTAAAATAGTCAGTTACGGCTGGGGGGTATTCATGAACAAGCTCAATGAATATCAATATGACTCGGTCTTGTTAGGTTGGACTGCCGACAATTCCGATCCCGATAATTTCTTCCGACCAATTTTAAGCTGCGCCGCACTGATGTCTGGTAATAATCGGGTTAATTGGTGTCAACCCCAATTTGATCAATTACTTAATGCCGCGAGCGGTCACACCAATCTGGGTAAACGCGTCGATTTCTATCGGCAAGCGCAGCAAATGCTTTATGATGAAGTGCCTTTGGTGCCAATAGCACATGCATTACGTTTTCAAGTGCGTGACCGAACAGTCGGTGGCATATCTCTTAATCCTTACGGCGGTATTTCTTTTGCTAAAAGCCACCGCATTACTAAGGAGAAATTTTAATTATGTGGTTTTACATAGCCCGACGGTTTAATTTGTTCGTGTTGACACTGGCCATTTTATTTTTGCTGGTGTTTTTAATGCACAAAGCCTTACCCGGTGATCCCTTAGTCAACTTAAGCGGTATTACCAGCCCGACCTTTCATCAACTTGAACTATTAGATCAGCAATACCAGCTTGATGGTTCGGTGATTAATCAATACCTTGCCTTTGCCACCGAACGTCTCAGTGGTAACTTCGGGCTTTCGTTAACCTCGGCTCAACCGATCCTTAACGAAATCACCCAACGCTTGCCCGCTACCATTGAACTGTGTATTTATGCGATGATTTTGGCCTTGTTTATCGGGATCCCTTTTGGGGTACTGGCGGCATTTCGTTATAAAAAACTGTCCGATATGTTGATTGTTTCCGTTAGCCTAGTCTGCTATTCAATCCCTATTTTTTGGCTCGGTGTAATCGGCATTATGTTTTTAGGACTCGAATTTCAACTACTGCCAGTCGCTGGTCGACTGAATTTACTCTATCAAATTGAACCGGTCACCGGCTTTACCCTAATTGATATCATGTTATCTGATTTAACCAGTAAGGCGCAGGCCTTACGCGATGCCTTTTTTCATTTAGTTATGCCGACGGTTACCTTGGCCTTATTCCCCATCACCGTGGTTATACGCATTACCCGTGCTGCGATGTTAGAAGAGCTTAATACCAATCACATCAAAGCCGCAGAAGCCCGTGGGGTATCACCGCTGATCATAGTATTGCACCATGCCCTGCCCAACGCGATGCAGCCAGTATTAGCACAAGTAAGTTTGCAGTTGAGTACCTTGTTAACCAGTGCGATGGTCACCGAAGTTATTTTTTCATGGCCCGGTATCGGCACCTGGTTAATGTCGGCTATTTATCAACGGGATTTCCCGGTGATAAGTGCGGGTATTTTAATTTGCGCCGGATTGATTATCGTTATTTCTATCGTCAGTGATTTAATCGCTATCGTTGGCACCACCAAACGCCGGAGCCTTCGTCATGGCAAGAACTAGCCACATTTATCAGGATGAGATTATTCCTTCGCCGTTGCAGCAAATTTGGCGTAACTTTGCAGCATCACCATTGGCCATGCTCGGTCTGTGGATTTTTGCCATTTTTATGTTAATTAGCATTTTTGCCCCTTTGTTGGCCCCTTACCCACAGGGCTATCAACATTCTAGCGCCTTGCTGATGCCTCCGTCGTGGCATCCCGAAGGACATGTTGCTTTTTTCTTTGGTACCGATGACCTAGGAAGAGACATCTTTTCAAACCTCATTTATGGCACCAGAACAACCTTTGGTTCCAGTATTTTAGTGACCTTTATTGCCTTGTTTTTTGGCTGTATCATTGGCATATTCTCGGGTATGAGTCATGGCCTGCAATCGAGTATTCTCAACCATATTCTCGATGCTACCCTGGCTATTCCATCGTTGTTGCTAGCGATAGTCTTTGTCGCTATCAGCGGACCTGGCATCACCAATGTGATGTTAGCCGTTGGCATTTCATTAACCCCGCAATTTATGCGTGCAACCCATAACGCAGTACATCATGAGTTATCAAAAGAATATGTCACCGCGACCAAGCTCGATGGCGCCAATAAATCGCAAATATTTTTTCATTCTATTTTACCCAATATTCTCGATGCACTAGTGATTCAAATTACCTTATCAATCTCAATTGCTATCATTGATATTGCGACCTTAGGTTTTTTAAAACTAGGGGCGCAATCGCCACGTTCAGAATGGGGCGCGATGTTATCTGAAGGGCTCGACTTAATATTTTTAGCGCCGTGGAATGTCGCGATCCCTGGTTTGGCCATTTTTTGTAGTGTGTTATCAATCAACATGATAGGAAACGGTCTGCAACGTGCCCTCAAAGAGAGGATCGATTAATGCCTTTACTCGACATCCGAAATTTAACCATTGAACTTGATACCCCTGACGGCAAAATTAAAGCGGTCGATCGGGTAAATTTACAGATTGATCCCGGCGAAATTCGTGGCTTGGTCGGCGAATCGGGCTCAGGAAAATCGTTAGTCGCAAAAGCGATCATGGGTATTTTAAGTAACCGCTGGCGGGTCTCGGCTGATCGCCTGCGTTATAACGGCATCGATTTGCTGTCACTTACCGCTCGTGAACGGCGCAAGTTAATGGGCAGCGAAATAGCCATGGTATTTCAAGATCCTTCTACTTGTCTTGATCCTAATGACACAGTGGGTCATCAAATGCACGAGTCGTTGGCGACCATCGCCCCCGACGTCCCGTTTTGGCAGAGAAAACAGTGGCGCGAAGTACGGATCCGTCAATTATTGCATAAAGTAGGAATAGATAATCACCGCCACGTCATGGACAGTTACCCAGACGAGTTAACTGAAGGCATGTGTCAGCGCGTATTAATCGCGATGGCGATAGCTTACAAACCCCGGCTGTTAATTGCCGACGAACCAACCACGGTATTAGAAAGTGGCGCTCAGGCTCAAATATTTAAATTATTTAAAAAATTAAATAAAATCAATGATGTATCAATACTGCTAATCAGCCATGATTTGGAGTACATTGAACATTGGACCCAAAAAATCACCGTAATGTATAGCGGTCAAACCGTTGAGTCGGGTCAAACCAAGCAAATATTTAGCCGGCCATTTCACCCTTATACCATTGCGCTGTTGCGCAGCATGCCGCATTTTGATGACAAACTAAGTCATAAATCTCAGCTTAGCTCGCTGTCTGGCTGTGTGCCGACCATGCAACATTTGCCGATCGGCTGCCGGCTAGGCCCTCGCTGCCCCAATGCGCAACGCCGTTGTGTCGAAATGCCAAAAATGAAAGAGAAGAATGGCCATTTCTACTCTTGCCACTTCCCCATTACTTATGACAACGCTGAGTCCCAATAATGACTAACCTGCTTGAGGTCAATGACCTAAAAAAATCATTTCACACAGGTTATAAATGGTTAATTCCCCAATATAAACATGCATTAGGACCCATTTCTTTTTCATTGGCTGAGCAACAAACCCTGTCTGTTATTGGCAGCAGTGGCTCAGGTAAATCGACTTTAGCCCGCATTTTAGTTGGCGCAGAACAACGCAGTGCCGGTGAAATTATTCTTGAAGGCGAACAGCTTGAATCAAAAAACCACCGCCAACGCTGTCGCTATATCCGAATGATTTTTCAAGACGCTGATACCTCGCTTAACCCAAGGATCAGAATTGGTAATTTGCTTGAGGAGCCGTTAATTTTTGCGACCGATATTAATAAAAAAGACCGCGAAAAAGAAGTCTACAGCAAACTGCGTCAGGTGGGGTTATTGCCCGAGCATGCCCATTTTTATCCCCACATGATTTCAGGTGGCCAAAAGCAACGCATTGGGGTTGCCCGAGCCTTAATGTTAGACCCACACATTATTGTGGCCGACGAAGCCTTGTCGGTGTTAGACATGTCAGTTCGTTCTCAAATCATTAACTTATTATTGAAACTGCAATACGATATGGGACTGTCTTACGTGTTTGTATCGAACAACATGAATATAGTGCGTCATATTAGCGATAAAATTATGGTATTGGATCAAGGTAAAATGATTGAGTTTGGTGATGCTAAGCAAATTTTAAATGCGCCAACAAACGACGTATCTAAAAAATTACTTTATAATATCGACTGTTGATATTTTTTAAGAGAAAACATGATGGCTAAAGCCTGCGCAGTACATATTTTAGTTAAAACCAAACCAGAAGCCGAAAAAATCAAAAAATTGTTAGCCAAAGGTGAAAGTTTCGCGACCCTAGCAAAAAAGTATTCAACGTGTCCTTCGGGGAAAAAAGGTGGTGATTTGGGCGAGTTTAAGCCTGGACAAATGGTTAAGGCTTTTGACGATGTCGTGTTTAAAAAAGCGATTTTAGAAGTGCATGGTCCTGTTAGAACCCAATTTGGTTTTCATTTAATTAAGACGCTTTACCGTAACTAATCCTCGTTTAACGTCAAAACTGCCCGCATAACATTTCCACTAGCCGCGAGATAATACGTTATCTCGCGCGCCAGCATTATTACTTAACCTGTGTTCTAGATATAGGTTTTGTAACCGTTTAAAACTAAGCTAATCAGATTACCGAATAACAACTAGTTTATTCACTAATAATACAAGGTAAATCACTGCCATTATTCAATGGATGGATCAGGTATTGACCATGATATTTTACCGCTGATTTGTAGTCGGTTTTCTTATGCAATAACAAATCAACGCTATGCGCCAAATCGATCAAACCTTGAGTGTCACCACGGACATATAACGAAATCGGTTTAATCAATTGACCATCGTCATCAAAAGCAACCGACCAACGTTTGCTACAGATCACCAACGAAGACAACCCACTAGATCTAAGGCTCAACTTTTTTCCAACTTCAAGCTCAATTGTCACTTGCCAGTCAGCAGTAGTTAGCAATTCAGTTAGCTTAGTAAACTGGGTTTTAACGATTGGCTTACTTTCGTTATTATCCACCAAAATTGGCGCATAAGTTCGTTGTATCGCTAAAAATTGTTGTTTAAGACCCGCTTGAACTCCTTGGGTTCTTGCTTGGCGTTGCCAACCAGACAGCGGCGGAACGACACAAATGTCGAACCGATGCGATTTTAATGCTTTGGTGATCCAAGCACTAAAAAAATGATTTTCACTCAGTGGATTGGTCGGGGTTTTTCCGGCCTCTTGCGCCTGGGTTAGATCACTCAGGCCGTCACTCACCACTCGATAGATTTCCTGACAAAATAAAGCCATCTTAATTTCCTAATAATAATGTTAACCACACTCGCGTTATCCCTATAAAGCATGATGACGCGAGTGTTTATTTTAATAAATGTTATGCCACATGCTCAGCTACAGATTCAGCTTGTGGCAGGGTTTGTGATTTAGTTTCGCCCGCTTGTTCTTGATAAGTCGTCAGCTGGGAAATTAATTCAGGTAGTCGCATCCGATAAAAATGCGCATTGTAGCCACCGGCATCTGTTGGCAACGATTGAACAAACAGACTGGTAAATTCTTGTGCTTGTTCTAAATTGTTGGCCTCACCATTGAGCATCGGTAAAGCATCGCGCACTCGGCATAAAATTTGTTCGCAATAAAAGATGTTATCGTCACTGATCGGTTGAAAAACAAAAAAGTTATTAGCAATGCGATAAATACTATCACTGCCTGCTTTGCTTAATAACTGATCTGAGACCATCTGGTTTAGGTCTTTCTTAAAGTTGTCTTTCATCGTACTGATTTGCAGCGCGATAGCTTGTTGTTTCTCTTCTTTTTCTTTTTTTCGTTGCGCTTCAACCCAAAAATACACCGCCACTAAGGCTAAAAAAAGTGCGAGCACAACATAAGCAATAATTTTTAACATTTGTACTCCGTACAGCTGCAATCTCGACGGGGCAAACCCCTCGCCTATCAGACTGTTGATATAATAAATAAACAAGTGTTCACAACACCCAAAACACCGAGGCAGTTTAGCAAATAAAACACGATCTTTACCCTATTTTTACGTTTTTTTAGTGCCCAAGCTCTCGCTTTACGGTAGAATTGCCCCCATAGCAATTTGGCGTGGCATTATTGAATAAAAAAACGCCATTTATAGCCCTAATAATCAACGACCGCCGGGAAACAAGCGACATGAGTAAAGGTAAAAAATTCGATTACCGCATTGAACAAGACAACGAGACTTGGACTGCACAAATCGTAAGACGTAAAACAGCACGCGAAACTATCGTATCAAAAACCCAAGATGGTTTTGCTACTGAAGCTGAAGCAACGCAGTGGGCTCAAACAGAGCTAGTATCATTCTTAGAAAACCTTAAGCGACGTAATGCACGACGCTCTAACTAAGCGTTAACACCAATCACGAATTGGTGCTTAAGAGTTAAAAAAAGGAGCTGTTAGAGATAACAGCTCCTTTTTTGATCTTAATGGTTTAACTTCCTGCAAGCGGCGTTAACTAATGTAAATAGCTAGGGCTACAGCCATTCAAACTGATCCATTGCCTCTCTCGCTTGCGCGCGGGTACAATTGGTTAAACCGATTAATTGATTAAGCGATATCGCCGGATTACGTTCAACAAGATTGAGTAATTGCTGACTCGTTAACTGCTGATGCTGCTTATTAAGCACCTTGATTAACCACAACCAGCTTGGCTGCTCTGCTTGCTCAATGTGCGCGATAATCTGTTGTATCTGTTCGTTATCGGCCTGTAAAATCCAGTTGCGCGAGCGCCCTTTGCGCATTAATACCGCGCCAGTGGCCCGAATGTCGGCCTTTAGTTGATAAGAGTTGATTGTTTTTCGCTGGAAAGACAATAAATTCATTTGTACTTGTTCGGCCAATGTTTTGCTCGGTTTACCTTAGACAGCTTATGATAACGCAAAATAGCACTCGGTCACTAGCCTTATGACCGAGTCTACTAATATTGCTACTGCGCGTAACCCAGATTTTGCAGCGATTGCTCAATTGAACGCAACACCGACACATCTTCAATCGTTGCCGGTATGCCATATTCTTGATTATTGGCAATGCTTTTCATGGTCGCGCGTAAAATTTTACCAGAACGGGTTTTCGGTAATTTATCGACCACCGCAATCAATTTAAATGCCGCGACAGGCCCAACTTCATTGCGAACCTGCGCTATCAACTGCTGCTCAATTTCCTTGATACTTAGCTGACACTCGCTGTTGAGCACCACTAAGCCTAAAGGTAATTCGCCTTTTAGCTGATCGTTCACCCCAATAACTGCAACTTCAGCGACACTTTTATGATTGCTTAAAGCTTCTTCTAAGCGCCCAGTCGACAAACGATGACCGGCGACATTAATGACATCGTCAATCCGATTCATAATCCACAAATAGTCGTC
The DNA here is from genome assembly GCA_013214945.1 of Gammaproteobacteria bacterium. Lineage (NCBI taxonomy): Bacteria > Pseudomonadati > Pseudomonadota > Gammaproteobacteria > Gammaproteobacteria bacterium. The sequence goes on along the minus strand of JABSRT010000018.1, from coordinate 31,842 downwards.
TTCATCAATATATCCCGCATCCCCAGTAAGATAATAACCGTCGAACTGACTCAAATAAGCATCATAATAGCGTTGATTGTTTTGCCAAAGCGTCGGCAAGGTGCCCGGTGGTAATGGCAATTTAATCACAATTAAACCCGACTGCCCCGCTGGTACAGGCTCACCATCAGAGTCGAGCACGGCAACGTTATAACCAGGCACTGCTCGGGTCGGTGAGCCCGCTTTTATTGGCGCAGGACAACTGCCCAATAAATTAGCGGCAATAGACCAGCCAGTTTCAGTTTGCCACCAATGATCGACCACGGGTATTTTGAGTTTTTTCTGAGCCCAGCTTAGCGTTGCCGGATCGCAGCGCTCGCCCGCTAAATACAAGGCATTAAGACAACTGATGTCGTATTTATCAATCAACAGACCTTCAGGATCTATGCCCTTTATCGCGCGAAATGCCGTTGGCGCAGTAAAGAAGCTTTTAACCTGATATTCTTCAATTACCCGCCAAAACGTGCCAGCGTCTGGTGTGCCAACGGGTTTTCCTTCAAACAACACCGTGGTGCAACGATTAATTAATGGCCCATAACAAATGTAAGAATGGCCAACCACCCAGCCGACATCACTGGCCGCCCAAAATACATCACCGGGCTTAACGTTATAAATATGTTTCATCGACCACGCAAGCGCAACCGCATGCCCACCATTGTCACGCACCACCCCTTTAGGTTGGCCCGTGGTGCCCGAGGTATATAAAATATAAAGCGGATCGGTTGCCGCTACATCAACACAAGGGTGCGGTTTGGCCGCGTCGCTAGCCTCTTGCCAATCTAGATCTCGACCTGGGGTCATCGCTGCCAGCAACTGCGGACGCTGATAGATAATCGTATTGGTTGGTTTATGCGACGCAATCGCTAACGCTTCGTCAAGCAGTGGTTTGTAGGCAACTTGTCTGTTTGGTTCAATGCCACAAGAAGCCGCCAAAATTACCTTGGGTTTGGCGTCATCAATTCTACTGGCCAGTTCGTTGGCCGCAAAACCGCCAAACACAACCGAGTGAATAGCCCCTAAACGTGCGCAAGCGAGCATGCCCACTAAGGTTTGCGGGATCATTGGCATGTAAATGACCACCCGATCGCCTTTCACCACGCCAAGTCCGGCTAACACGCCAGCGAGTTTGGCCACTTGACCCTGTAACTCAAGGTAGGTTATTTTCTGTTTGGTAGCGGTAACGGGAGAGTCATAAATAATCGCGACTTGCTGACCAAATCCCGCTTCAACATGGCGGTCAACCGCATTGTAACAAGTATTAAGCATCGCGCCGCTAAACCAACGATAATAGGGCTTATCGCTGGTATCTAAAACCTTATCCCAAGGTTTGCTCCAACTAATTTGCTCGGCTGCCTCAGCCCAAAATTGTTCAGGCTGTTCAATTGAACGACGATAAAGTTGCTGATAGGTTTCACTCTGTTCCACAAGATGCTCCTGTTACACATTTAATGACAAGGTTTTATTATGACGACTACGACTGTGCAACTATTACTAACACGTAAAGGTAACTGTAAATTATTAGACCTTAGCGTGTTAGACTTAGCGCTAACAGCGGCTAAACCGGCTTATTTTCAGTAAAAATTATGGCTTTAGCGCCAATTTAACTTAAATAATCACCACTAAAGCACTAGGCAGCGGGTGACGAAATAACGCGAAAGTAATACACTAACTCCAGTAAAAAAATCGATAATCAGTCCGGTAGAAAGGTCGATAAAATTAATTCAGATAACAACAATATATAACTTGCGCCCAAACGAACTTTACCTTTACGTAAACTTCATATAAGGTGTAGTCAATAGCAGGATGACTAGTAATGAATGAACCACAAAAGAGCTACTCAATTAGTGAGCTGGCAAAAGAGTTTGATGTCACAACCAGAAGCATTAGGTTTTATGAAGATCAAAGTTTGATCAAACCTAATCGTCGTGGCCAAACACGTATTTATAGCCCACAAGACAGAGTCAGACTGAAATTAATTTTACGGGGTAAACGATTAGGTTTTTCGTTAGCAGAAACTCGTCGTTTATTCGAATTATACGACGCCGATCGCTCTAGCGTGCAGCAGTTACACACCATGTTAAGTTTAATCGATGAGAAAAAAGATCATCTGCAACAACAAATGGAAGACATAACTGTAGTACTAATGGAGTTGAGTTCGGTGGAGGCTCGCTGTAAAAGCGAATTAAAAGACTTAACTTAGCCGTCGCAAATGTCGGCACAACGGAGACTGACATGCAATCAACCTTTAGCTCACTTAACTTTGGCCTCGGTGAAACCATCGACATGCTGCGCGATACCGTCAACGCATTTGCCACCGATGAAATAGCGCCGCGCGCCGAACAAATTGACAAAGACAACGAATTTCCAGCGGACTTATGGCGTAAATTCGGTGATATGGGCTTATTAGGCGTTACCGTAGCGGAAGAATTCGGTGGAGTTGATATGGGCTACTTAGCCCATGTAGTAGCAATGCAAGAAATCAGCCGCGCGTCGGCGTCGGTTGGCCTGTCGTACGGTGCCCATTCAAATTTATGTGTTAATCAAATCAACCGTAACGGCAACCAAGCCCAAAAAGAAAAATACCTACCAAAACTTATCAGTGGTGAGCATGTTGGCGCACTAGCCATGAGTGAGCCCAATGCTGGTTCTGACGTCGTATCAATGAAACTTCATGCCCGCAAAGACGGCGACCGTTACATTTTAAACGGCACAAAAATGTGGATCACCAACGGCCCCGACGCTCAAACTTATGTCGTGTATGCCAAAACAGATCTTGATAAAGGTGCGCATGGCATTACCGCATTCATTATCGAACGTGGCTTTAAAGGCTTTACTCAAGCGCAAAAACTCGACAAATTAGGCATGCGCGGCTCAAATACTTGCGAGCTAGTATTTCAAGACTGCGAAGTACCAGAAGAAAACATTTTAGGCGGATTAAATAACGGCGTTAAAGTGTTAATGAGTGGCCTTGATTACGAACGCTTAGTGCTAGCCGGTGGCCCATTAGGCATTATGGACGCGTGCATGGACTTAGTTGTACCTTACATTCACGACCGCGTGCAGTTTGGACAATCGATTGGTGAGTTTCAACTCGTGCAAGGCAAAATAGCCGACATGTACACCCAAATGAACGCAGCAAAAGCCTACGTTTATGCTGTGGCTCAGTCTTGTGCCCGTGGTGAAGCCACCCGCAAAGACAGCGCCGCTGTTATCTTATTCAGTGCTGAACTTGCCACTAAAATGGCCTTAGACACCATTCAACTGCTCGGTGGCAATGGTTACATTAACGAGTTTGCCGCGGGTCGTTTATTACGCGATGCTAAGCTGTATGAAATTGGCGCAGGCACCTCTGAAATTCGCCGGATGTTAATTGGCCGCGAATTATTTAACGAGTCTAAATAGCCTAAGTACCGGTTACATAACTCGAACCTTTCTTATTATCCCTTTTTCATCTGCTGGGCCCTTGTGGCCCAGCGATTATCAGGAGCTCGCTCGTGGCAATTATCGCTTCAAAAATCAATTCCCGTAGTCAAGAATTTATCGCCAAGTCTGACGCGATGCAAACACTGGTTACTCAGCTTAATGACAACCTTGAAACCTTAAAACAAGGCGGCGGTGAGGTTGCGCGGCAACGTCACCAATCACGCGGAAAAATGTTGGCGCGTGACCGCATTAACGCCCTACTTGATAATGGCTCGGCGTTTTTAGAACTTAGTCAATTTGCCGCGTGGCAATGTTACGAAGACTTTGTGCCTTGCGCTGGAGTTATTGCTGGCATTGGCCGAGTCAGCGGCATTGAGTGCATGATTGTGGCAAATGACGCCACAGTAAAAGGCGGCACCTATTACCCGTTAACGGTTAAAAAGCACTTGCGCGCCCAAGACATTGCCGAACGTTGTCACCTGCCCTGCATTTATTTAGTCGACTCTGGCGGCGCGTTTTTGCCACGCCAAGATGAAGTATTTCCTGATCGCGATCACTTTGGCCGAATTTTCTTTAACCAAGCCAACATGTCGGCCAAAGGCATTGCACAAATAGCCTCGGTGATGGGCTTGTGTACCGCCGGTGGCGCTTACATGCCCGCGATGGCCGACGAGTCGATTATCGTTAAAGAGCAAGGCACTATATTCTTAGCGGGTCCGCCATTGGTAAAAGCAGCCACCGGCGAAGTCGTTAGCGCCGAAGACTTAGGCGGCGCCGATGTTCATTGTAAAGTATCAGGCGTGGCCGATCATTACGCTCAAAACGATGAACACGCCTTGCAAATTATTCGTTCAAGCATCAGCCGCCTTAACCACGTTAAGCAGCCCAACATCAGCTTGCTGCCAAGTGTTGAACCGTTATTTGACGCCAAAGAGCTTTACGGCATTGTTGGCACCGACTTGAAAAAGCCGTTCGACGTGCGAGAAGTAATAGCGCGCGTGGTTGATGGCTCCGACTTTGATGAATTTAAGCAATATTACGGCACCACGCTGGTTTGTGGTTTTGCTCGTATTCACGGTTATCCGGTGGGCATTATTGCCAATAACGGGATCTTGTTTTCTGAATCAGCTCAAAAAGGCACTCACTTTATTCAATTGTGTTGTCAGCGCAAAATTCCGTTGGTGTTTTTACAAAATATTACCGGCTTTATGGTTGGCCAAAAGTACGAAGCCGAAGGCATTGCCAAACATGGCGCGAAAATGGTTACTGCGGTATCTTGTGCCAAGGTGCCTAAATTTACCGTGTTAATTGGTGGCAGTTATGGCGCAGGCAACTACGGCATGTGTGGCCGCGCTTATGATCCGACTATGATGTGGATGTGGCCCAACGCCAGAATTTCGGTGATGGGTGGCGAGCAAGCCGCTGGTGTATTAACCCAAGTTAAGAAAGATGGCTTAGCCCGCAAAGGTGAGTCGATGACCGCCGAACAAGAAGCGCAATTTAAGCAGCCGATTATTAAACAGTATGAAGAGCAAGGTAATCCGTATTATGCCAGTGCCCGTTTATGGGACGATGGCATTATTGATCCGGCGCAAACACGTCAAGTGCTTGGGCTGGCCATTTCCGCCGCATTAAACGCGCCAATTGAAGACACTCAATTTGGCATTTTCAGAATTTAGGGGCCGCCATGAATACCACTGACTATAAATACCTTACCGTAACAATTGATAGCCGTGCCATTGCCACCATTACCATGACCCGCGTTGAAGTGCATAACGCCTTTGACGATGTCATGATAACCGAACTGATGAATGCCTTTTCAACCTTAAAATATGACGATAACGTGCGTGGCGTTGTCTTACGTTCTAAGGGTAAAAACTTCTCTGCGGGTGCCGATGTTAATTGGATGCGCGCCATGGTCAATAATAATTTCCAGCAAAATATTGATGACGCTGCGCTACTGGCCAAATTAATGGCCGCGATCAACTTTTTTCCAAAACCAACCATTGCGCTAGTACAAGGCGCGGCTTTTGGCGGTGCAGTAGGCCTAGTAGCCTGTTGCGATATTGCACTGGCGACCCCACAAGCCAGCTTTTGCCTCAGTGAAGTTAAAATTGGCTTAATTCCAGCGGCTATCAGCCCTTATGTGGTCGCCGCGATGGGCCAACGCCAAGCACGGCGCTACTTTTTAACCGCCGAGCGATTTAAAGCGCAGCAAGCCGTCGACTTTGGTTTGGTTCATCAAGTGGTTGATGATTTAGACAAGGGCGTCACCCCGATTATTGATTCGTTGCTTGGCAACAGCCCCGCGGCGATGGCCGCAGCCAAAGAGTTAATTGAATTTGTCAGCTCAAAACCCGTTGACTCAAGAATTATCCATGGCACCACAGAGCGCATTGCCACCATTCGTGTATCAGACGAAGGCCAAGAAGGCCTCAACGCATTTTTAGACAAACGAACGCCGTCTTGGGTCAAGGAATAACATTATGTTTGATAAAATTTTAATTGCTAACCGCGGTGAAATTGCGTGTCGTATTATCGAAACCGCTCACAAAATGGGGGTACGCTGCGTCGCGATTTATTCTGATGCAGATAAAGACGCACGCCATGTCGCCATGGCCGATGAAGCATTCCATATTGGGCCATCACCGTCGAAAGACTCTTACCTTAGAATGGATCGTATTTTAGCCGCGGCTCGCGAGTCGGGCGCACAAGCTATTCACCCCGGTTACGGTTTTATGTCTGAAAACGTCGAATTTGCCAAAGCCTGTCAAGCGCAAGGTATCGTATTTATTGGCCCCCCGGTTGGCGCTATTGACGCGATGGGATCTAAAAGTGCGGCCAAAATCATTATGACCGATGCGGGTGTGCCGTTAGTGCCCGGTTACCACGGTGACAACCAAGATCCAGCGTTCTTAAAGCAGCAATCTGAACTTGTTGGTTACCCGCAACTGCTCAAAGCAGCCTATGGCGGTGGTGGCAAAGGCATGCGTGTGGTCTGGAACCTTGACGAATTTGACACGGCACTAGCTTCAACCAAACGTGAAGCAATGGCCGGTTTTGGTAACGACAAAATGCTCATTGAGCGCTACCTAACCAAACCCCGTCACGTTGAAATTCAGGTGTTTGCCGACAATCACGGCAACTGTATTTATTTGTCAGAACGTGATTGTTCAATTCAGCGCCGTCACCAAAAAGTGATCGAAGAAGCGCCTGCCCCTAATATGCCAAGCGAAATCAAAGTGGCGATGGGTGAAGCAGCCGTCGCTGCAGCAAAAGCGATTAATTATCAAGGCGCTGGCACGGTTGAGTTCTTATACGACGAAGACGGCTCGTTTTACTTCATGGAAATGAATACCCGCTTGCAAGTTGAGCATCCGGTTACTGAAATGATCACCGGCCAAGATTTAGTCGCGTGGCAGTTAAAAGTAGCCAGCGGCGAGCACCTGCCTTTAACGCAAGAGCAAGTAACGGTTGATGGTCACTCGATTGAAGTGCGTATTTATGCCGAAGATCCTGACAACGAGTTTTTACCGGCGACCGGCCAACTTAATTATTTGCGCCAGCCCCAACAATCGCGCCATGTGCGAGTTGATACTGGGGTTCGTCAAAATGACGAAGTCAGCAGTTTTTACGATCCGATGATTGCCAAATTAATTGTATGGGACGAGACCCGTGAACGCGCCATTGCTCGAATGTTGCATGCGCTTGACGAATATCGGATTGGCGGTTTAAAAACGAATCTTGGCTTTTTAACCAACCTTGTTGGTGCCGAGCCGTTTGCACAGGCACAGCTCAATACCGGCTTTATTGAAAAGCACACCGACTTACTGTTTAGCCCAGCAACTGATACCAGTCACCGTGCCCTCGCCTTGGCAAGCTTGGCCATTTTGCTTGGCCGCCAGCAACACAATAAGGTTGCGAGTACCCAATGTAACGATCCTTTTTCACCTTGGGCTAATACCAGCGGCTGGCGTTTAAATGAATTGCCAAGCCACCAGCTTGAACTGACTGATCAACACGGCATTGCTCATTTTATTCATGTCACCCAAAATAACGACAGTTATCACTTTGATTTTGACAATGTGAAGTTAACGGTCAGTGGCCAACTTAGTGATGATCAGTTAAGCGCCACCATTAATGGCCATAAAATCAATTTACTGCTTGATCAAACCGATCAGCATGTCAGTTTATTTATTAAGCAAGACATTCATCATTTCTCGATTAAAGGTCACGGCAGCACCGAATTTGTCAGTGAAGAAGCCGAGTCAAAACTGACCGCGCCAATGAATGGCACCATTGTTAGTGTCATGTGCCAAGAAAATCAAACCGTCAAAGCTGGTGATAGCTTAGTGATCATGGAAGCGATGAAAATGGAATACGCCATTACCGCGCCATACGATGGCACGGTAACTGAGATATTTTATCACGACGGTGATATGGTAAAAGACGGTCAACTGTTGGTCGAATTTGAGGCTCAGGAGTAACTCATGGCGTTACCAAAATTTGTAAAAATTGTTGAAGTGGGTGCCCGCGACGGCTTGCAAAATGAAGCCGCGGTTAGCCTTGAAGATAAAATCACCTTAGTCAACGCTTTGAGTGAAACAGGGCTAAAGATGATTGAAACAGGCAGCTTTGTATCACCGAAATGGGTGCCACAAATGGCCGACAGCAGCACGCTATTTAGCCGAATTGAACGTGGCGATGGCATTACTTATTCGGCGCTAACGCCCAACCTTAAAGGTTTAGAAGCCGCCATTGCGGCGGGCGCTGATGAGGTAGCAGTGTTTGGCGCGGCGTCAGAAAGCTTTAGCCAAAAGAATATCAATTGCAGTGTCGAAGAATCACTACAACGCTTTGAACCATTAATGGCACGTGCCGAGCAAGCAGGATTGCGGGTGCGAGGTTACGTGTCTTGTGTCTTAGGTTGCCCTTACGACGGAGAGATTGCGCCTGAAAAAGTAGCGATGGTCGCGCAAAGACTTTACCAAATGGGCTGTTATGAAATAAGCCTTGGCGATACCGTGGGCGTGGGTACGCCACTCGCCGTAAAAACCATGTTAACCGAAGTAATTAAGGTAGTACCGGTTGATAAACTCGCGGTACATTTTCACGATACCTACGGCCAAGCATTAGCCAACATTTACAGCGCGTTAGAACTAGGCATTAGCGTAGTTGATAGCGCAGTGGCAGGACTCGGCGGCTGCCCTTACGCTAAGGGTGCGTCGGGCAATGTTGCAACAGAGGAATTAGTTTACATGTTAAACGGCCTTGGCATTATCAGCGGAGTCGACCTTGAAAAACTGGTCAGTGCTGGCTGGGATATCAGCAAAGCTCTAGGAAAAGTACCTAATTCAAAAGTGGCCTTGGCGTTAAAGCCTGCGGTTTAGTGCTCTACTCACCGCCCCCAAACTAAAGCCCTAACTAAGGCTCTCATTAAAGTCCTAATTACAGCTATCAACTTGGCTGTTGTTAGGGCTAACAACTCAACTCTCTCCATCCCTCAAATGTTTTTAGCTAGTTGGTACAAAGGCTCTTAAATTTTTTTTGCTGTGTGTATCTAGCGCAGTGTTTCCAATAAGCCCGTGGGCAATTTTTCTTCAGGGCTATTTTTAACGCTTTGTTAGCAATCTTATCTTAAGTCATTGTGTTAATTTGATTTTAGGTTTAGAGTCTGCTTCAAATTGTTGTTTCAATTTCGGGCTTATTGCGGAATTTGGATAATATATTGTTAATATGCCAAGGAGATATCCCCATAAATGTCCATTTCATTAAACAACTTTAAACTCGCAATAACAGATGCGAAAGAACTCGCACAATGTTACGACTTATTGAATGTTAAAGATGATGCATCGCCACCTGAAGCACTAAAACGGGCAGCGTTGATAATGACTTTGACAGCTTGGGAAACCTATGTAGAAGATATTGCAACTGAGTTATTTACTAATAAATTTGGTGCACTGCAAGGCTGCCATATTGGTAACTATCTTGAGCGTCAATTCTCATCAAAATTGAAAATGTTTCATAATCCAGGTTCACAAAAAACCAAAGAGATCTTTGAAGAATTTTTTGATGTCAATGTTACTGAAAGTTGGGTATGGAATAGCTACCAAACTCCTAAGCAAGTAAAGCAAACCTTAGATGGCTGGCTAAAGCGCAGAGGGGAAGCGGTTCACCGATCTCAAGTTGATATTACAAAACCCGATTTAATTAAAAGAAATGAACTAGATAAATGTGTAAGATTTATATCTGAACTTGTTGATATAACAGATAAAGCTTTAGAGTCGGTCTAAGCGTTATCTGCAGCTTAAGTTGGCGTCATACAGTACAGTACATTAAATCAATAATTGACTATGGAATATTTATGGAAGTTATAACTGTAACAAGTGTGTTTTCCGCAATAGTTGGGGCATTAACTGGAAGTGTGGGCGCGGCATTATTAGGTGCCGCTATTGGTGCTGGTTTGTCAGCTTCATTGATCGTTATTCACGAAACAAATCGTGAAAGAAAGAACAGAGCACTTGATCTTATACAAGAATATACATCCCCAAGCTACATTCAAATTCGAAATGATGCAGGTAAAGCACTCAGGAAAGCAATCGATGAGTTAGACTGCCCATCATGGGACAACCTCTATCACCAACTTACACCAGAAGAATGGCAAAAAATATCTAAAATAGAGCACTTCTATAAAAAGCTAAACTTTATGATTGATATCAAAGAGGCTGATGCTAAATATTTAGGTAAATACTTCGAGACTGAGTTTTGGCATTGGCAAAGCAAGTATTTTAGTCGGGTTAATATCGCATCTGGTAAACCTACAATGAGTTTTTCCGCTTTAGCTAATGTAATAAAGCAACCCAATAAAAATACTGTTCTAGTTTCCAACTCAGTTGAAACTGAATAACAAATATAATATCAACATGTGAATAAGGGACACTCATTAATTTAGATCATTAAAATCAATCTTGAGTGTCATTTAGTTGTTACTTTTCTGTGTATATCACCTCAAGTTAGGTGACCAAGTTCACTGTACCACTGCACTGGAAGCCGTAAAGGCAGGTGGACATTAATAGGTTTAACTCGCTAATGTTTGAGTTAAACCTATTAATGGTTACTCTAAATACTTATGTTCTTGTACAGGTAAATCGGCCTCTTTTATTTGCAGGGTGTTTAATTCCTTTACTTCCAAAACTGATTCTTCCCTTACAAGCAGCATAAGAATACGAACCACCACGTTTTAGTGTTTTTGTTTTTTTAGAATAAGCAGCTATATTAGCAGAGTGAGTATAGTACGTGTCTTTTGGTCCATCCCCACATTCTTTTTTACTGTGCTTTAAATCGCCACACCAAACGACAAAAATTCGACTAGAACATGTATTTTTAAAAACAAGATTATCATAACTTTTAGAGTTAGTTGACGCGCTTAAACAATTCATTGCATTCTGTCCAGGGTTACCAGCGAATGAACTTGTGCTGGTAAAAGCGAGTATACAAGACAAGAAAAACAAAATTTTAATTTTCATATTGAACCTTTTTAGATTAATCAGTATTACGGTTTCTATTTAGAATATTGCAATATATATCGCGGGACTAGCCGCCTAAATAGGGGCGGGGATAATACACTACACCAATATTGGATACACCACTTTGTAGTGGCACAGTGACTTTGGTCACGTAACTATTATCCTTGCACGAGTAGCCGTTTCACGCCAAATCTATTCCATAACGTAATTCACCACCTACAAATTAATAGCGCAATAAACGCTCAACTATATGGTTTTATTCTTAAAATAAAGAAATAAGATTGATGATAAATGCATTAGGACAATACGGCGAGTTAATGGGTAAATAAGGACACCCATTAATTTAGATTATTAAAATCAATCTCATGAGTGTCCTTTAGTTGTTACGAATAAAAGTATCTCCGTAGACAAATGAAACGATTGAAATGTTAGATAATTTCAATTATTGTTTTTATGCTAGAAATTCAGGCTCAATGCTGCTGACATAGAGGGTAACCTGTAATTAATAAGCTTGGATATCGTGATATTTCATATATACATTTACTGATCTATAAGAAGTTACGGTTACTTAAAATATGGAAATCCAGATGAACGAATTGAACTTTTTGATAACTATTGCTGGCATATATTTTATGCTGGCAGTAAGTCCGGGACCGAACTTTTTAATTATCTCAGTGGCTGCCGCTGGTAAGTCGAGGTTGTACGCTACATTTGTCGCGTTGGGTGTTTCGACAGCTAGTGTGTTTTGGTCTGGTCTTGCTGCAATGGGACTTGGATTGGTGCTGGCTCAATTTCAAGGTTCGCAACGAGCATTACAAATTTTTGGCGGTATGTACTTATTGTATATCGCTTTTAAAACATTAAAGAATGCAAAGGCACCACTGGCTAAAAATATCGAAGTATCCGCAGATCTAAATGTTTTTTCAGGGTACTTATCGGGCTTGTTGACCAATTTAGGAAACCCTAAAAGCTTAATCTTTTTTTCAAGTGTTTTCGCCACACTTTATACACCTGACATTACTACGACTTTAAAGGTTTGGTCGATTTTAGTAGTGGGAGTGGTGTCTATTGGTTGGAACTTAGTGGTTGTTTTTGTTTTTTCTTCTAAAAAATCACAAAATATTTATACTGGAAGTAAGAAGTGGATTGATTATATGACTGGTGGCTTAATTGGCTTTTGTAGTCTTAAGTTGATTCTAAATTTCTAATGTTATTGAGTAAATAAGGTGTGAGTATCTATGAGTAGCAATATTCCTTTTCAGACGATTGACTGGCAAAGTATCGCGAAAACTGAGCATTTTGGTATCACTGGCACTGCCTATTGGCAAACAATGCAGTTTGGTGGTTTACGTGTGAGATATGTTGAATATTCTGAGAATTATAAAGCTGATCATTGGTGTGAAAAAGGTCACATAGTTTACTGCTTAAAGGGTGAAGTTATAAATGAATTCAAAGACGGTACTCAATCCACTTTGAGTGAAGGCATGTCATATATTGTTTCTGATGATCTTAGTTCTCATCGTTCAATTACCAAAGGAGGCGTTCATCTACTGATAATTGATGGCGATTTCTTGAAATTGGCAGAATAAGGGACACTCATTAATTTAAATCATTAAAATCAATCTTGAGTGTCATTTAGTTGTTACTTTTCTGTGTATATCACCTCTTGTTAGGTGGTCAAATTCACTGTACTACTACAGTACCGCTACAAGCTCTGCCTAACTGGTAATTGTTGAGTGTCCTAACTTGTTTTATCGCTATAAGCTTATATAATCAGTGCTTTAACCTATCTATGGACTCCTTTATGTCTAAACGCCCAACTATTCGCGATTTAGCCCAAGCCGCTAATGTCAGCAGTGCCACTGTTGATCGTGTATTAAATAACCGCTCAACGGTTAGAGATGCAACAGCACAGCGAGTATTAATTGCGGCAGAAAAAATAGGTTATCACGCGGCAGGGTTACTCAAAATACGCCATAAAGAGTCCAAGCCGATAAAACGAGTCGTGTGTTTATTACAACGCAGTTCAGACTTTTTCTATCAATCGCTCGGCTTGGCCATTGAACAAGCGTCTTCCCAATTAATGGATTTTCAACTCGAGGTTTCCATTGTCTTTATGGCTGAGGTATCCCCAAGTCATATTGCCGAGCAGCTAAAACAGCAAGCGGCGAAAGCCGATGCTATTGTGCTCGTTTCTCTTGATCATCATACCGTTAACAAAGAAGTCGAAAAAATAATCTACCAAGGCAAGCCTGTTATCACTTTGCTCTCTCCACTTTCATCTCCGGTTCAAAGTGGCCATATCGGACAAGACAGTCGTAAGGTAGGTCGTACAGCTGGTTGGGCTATTTCTAGTCTTGCTAAGAAATCCGGTGAAGTCGCAATTTTGTTAGGTAGCCACCGCTACTTAAATCAGGAAATAGCTGAAATAAGCTTTATCTCTTACTTTCGTGAATTTGGTGGTGGTTTCACGCTGTTACCCCCGATTTTAAACCTCGATGACGATAGACTGGCCGCAGAAGCAACTGCGCAACTATTGGCTGATCATCCTAATTTAGTGGGTATTTACAGTGCTGGAGGAGGAGTAAGTGGCATGATTTCGACTTTGCGATCAGAAGAAACACCCGATAACTTGGTGACTATTTGCAACGAGTTAATGCCTGCGACCCGTGATGCATTAAGAGACGGTATCGTCAATATGGTTATTGCTACGCCGGTAGAACGTGTCGCGCAAGAGGCAATAGCAATGCTCAACCGCGCTTTTTTAGCGCGAGGCCCTGTCTTAAATAATACGATCTACGTACCTTCTGAATTATATATCTCTGAGAATATCTAACCGCATTAGACATGTATTAACTTGATTTGAGTTGAGTTGCTTAGTTGAATACCAAATAAGTTTGATCATCGACAGGCATTACTTGTAACTCTTGGTGTACTCCTGTTTGCGACCTCAGCTTAACGACTACATTAAACTGAGGTCTGCTAGATAGATATTTAACCTGAATGCCGGTTATTTAAATTGACTAGTTAGCCATGTACTTAGCAAGGTTCTTTGGTGTTACTAGCTCAAAAGGGATCCAAACTTTCTGCTCAACCTCTTTGCCTTGCGCCAACATAATAGCCGCATAGACAGCACCGCGACCTTGACCTGCCGCATTTTGGAAAACAGTTACATCTAAATCGCCCGCTTTCATCGACGCTAATGCATCAGCTGTTGCATCAATGCCAGCGACTACTACACTGTCCATGCTACGACCTGACGCTTTTAATGCCTGAATCGCACCAATTGCCATCTCATCGTTGTTTGAAATCACCGCATCAAACTCGATGCCCGCTGAGATCCAGTTAGTCATCAAGTCATTTCCTTTAGTACGTGACCACAGTGCTGTTTGCTCTGCTACAATCTTTAGCCCGTTACACTCTGGCCGTTTAATCACATCGTGAATATCTTTAGTGCGCTGTAATGCCGCCTGATTAGAGAGCTCTCCCATCATCACCACAATATTTCCTTTACCACCTAACAAACGGCAAACTTCTTCGGTTTGAAAAGTCCCAGACTCCAGTTCGTTAGATGCAACAAACGCCTGATTGTCTGGCAACTGCTTGACATTGATCGGCTGTCGATTGACATAAATAAGTGGAATACCCGCCGCTTGTGCGTCATCACTAATCGAAATCGTCGCATCTGTATCAACGGGATTGACGATAATCGCATCAACGCCTAATGCGATAAAATTCTGAATTTGGTTAAGCTGTGCGCCTACATCATTCTTGCCATCTTCAATTTGAACAAACGCTTTTTCACTTTCGGCTGCAGCTTCAATACCGTAACGTAAAGTGGTTAAAAAGTTATCGTCAAAGGCTGCCATAGAAACGCCTATTTTAAGTTCACCTGCTGATATTGGCGCTGAAATTGCTGAGACTGCTAGAGCCGTTAATACTAGTTTTTTCATTATTTTATTATCCTTTTATTTTTTAATTAATGGCCAGCATGTTTTTACACCATAACACACCGACAGAACTTTCAGCATAAAAACACGCTTAAAGCACTATATTTACTAGCTTTTATATTCCAACTTAAAATTTACGAAAAAATAATTTCGAACGTTTTGTATACGGAATATGCATTTCACTCTGCCAAGCAGACCATTCATTGTCAAATTTGAAAAAAGCTTAAATCTGTATTTTTCACAATTTTCCAATATAAAAAACACAACAATTCTTCGTATTAAATAGGCTATAGAACTAGCCGTTATTTTGCCGAAACTCTGATATTCCCTGAGCATTCACCACAAACAATAAAGCTAAACCCCCTCGGTTCGAAGCAGTGATTTATACAATAAAAAAATAATTAAAAGTAATTCGCTAATGATGCAATTACATCATTAGTGAATGGTAAAAACAGCCAAATGATGTCTTTTGATTTGATATGCATCACCAATGATGTAATTGATTGACACCAATAATTCAAATTGGTTAATTTACGCTTAGATTAAGTCGTTTAACCCAATGGGATCACCTATTAACCAAAGCCGTTAAGGCATTCACTAAAGAGAATAAGAATATGCCAAGCTATCCACTAAATTTTTCCCTCAATCACATGGTTGCACCATCATTATCACCAATTCAATTGCTAGAAGCTGCAGCAGAGCTCGGTTTGAGCGCGGTAGAGTTACGTACTGATATTGGTGACAATAGCCTTACTTCTCTCAATGAGGCTCGAGCGATTGGCGCTAAAGCTGCTCAATTGAACATTGATATCATCAGTATCAATGCGTTGTACCCATTCAATATCTGGAACAGCGAACGTGCAGCACAAGCCGACTCGCTTGCCGAACTTGCCAGCGCCTGCGGTGCCAAAGCGCTAGTGCTTTGCCCGTTGAACGATGGCAATCATGTTGAACAAAGTGCAGAGAAAAGCGCCGATTTGCGCAACGCGCTAAGCGCATTAAAAGCCATTTTAGATAAGCACCAGATTAAAGGATTAGTGGAACCACTCGGCTTTCCCATATCTTCATTACGTTTTAAGCAAGAAGCTATCGAGGCAATTGAAGCAATCGATGCCAGCGATTGCTTCTCTGTTGTACACGACACTTTTCATCATCGCGGCGCCGCTGAGCAATCGGTATTTGCACAGCAAACAGGACTTGTGCATATCTCGGGCTTAGAAGATGAGGACATTAGCTTTAATGACATGCTTGATGGTCATCGCGTTTTAGTCGGGCCTAAAGATCGCCTTGGCAACATTGAACAGATTAAACAGCTGCACAACGCAGGTTACCAAGGCTTGGTGTCTTTCGAACCATTTTCTCCGGCCATTTGGGATCTTGAAGATCCTATCAGCGCAGTAGCCCAGAGCATTAGTTACATTCGCCAAGCCTGTGAGCAGTAGTTTTTTCCCAATACAATAATAGAGACAATAGTTATGAAAATTGCTTTAGATCCATACATGCACCGTCATTTATCACTAGCAGAGACCTGTCGTTTAAGCGCGGAATTAGGTTATGAGCATATAGAATTGTCACCTCGCGAAGATTTTTTGCAATGGTGGACCAGGCCCCGCGTTTACCCTGAGCGCATTAAAACATTCAAAAAAGCCCTGCGCGATCACAATGTATCGCTCGCAACGCTGCAACCTATGTATCGCTGGTCGAGCCCTTACGCTGATGAGTGGGAAATGGCGATGGACAACTGGAAGCGTACAATTGAGTTGGCCGTTGAAATGGACAACCCGTTACTAATCTCTGAATTTGGCCGTGGTGGTTCGCCTGAACGATCAGCGGCAGATAGATCTGGCATCCATACTCCTGAAGCTTGTGAAAATGCCTTTTGGCGCTCGATGGACGTACTTGTTCCAATGCTTGAGCGCGAAGGACTAACACTAAGTATTGAACCCCACCCTGAAGATTGGGTCGAGGAAATGGCGCCTGCCGTCAACATTATAAAAAGCATTAACTCCGATGCGATCAAGTGCTCTTATATTGCACCACACTCTTTCTATTACGGTGACGACTTAGCACAGAGTATTCGTGATACAAAAGGCATACTCGCTCACGCCAGAATCGCCGACACTTTTAACCACAAGGCTTCTTCACAGCTGCGCTATATCGTCAATCCACCAGGTTCTAACGCCCGCGTACATCAACACTTAGACATGGGTGAAGGCGAAATCGACTGGGACTGTTTCTTTAAAACCTTGCACGAAGTGGGCTTTGACGGCGTTTTATCAAGCTGCGTATTTGCCTGGGAAGAGCGTGCAGAACATTCATCTCGGTTTATGCGCGAAGAAATCCAGCGCTATGTCGACAAGTACTGGAACCAATAATCAGCGACACTCAACATTTTGAACCACAAAAAATATCAACGCTTAAGGACATAGTTATGAGTATTAAAATTGGAATTATTGGCATCGGCGCTATCGGGGCTGATCATGCAAAACGTATCACCAACAGTTTAACTGGCGCTAGCATTGTCGCCCTCAATGACGTTAACCTTGCACAAGCACATGCCGTTGCAGACACACTGCAACTCAATGCTAAAGTTTATACCGACGCTCATGAGCTGATAAACGCCGATGATGTCGATGCAATATTGGTGACATCTTGGGGCCCAACCCATGAAGAGTTCGTGTTAGCCGCGATTGCTGCTAACAAATATGTGTTCTGTGAAAAGCCATTAGCGACCACAGCGCAAGGCTGTAAAAACATTGTTGATGCAGAATTAAAGGCCGGTAAAAATCTGGTACAAGTCGGCTTTATGCGCCCTTATGACAGTGGCTATCAGCTACTCAAACAAGCCATTACTAATGGCGATATCGGCGAACCGCTAATGGTGCACTGCGCGCACAGAAACCCAGAAGTACCGGAGAGTTATCTAACACCGATGGCTATTCACGATACTTTAATACATGAGCTCGACGTATTACGCTGGTTACTCGATGACGACTACAAAAGCGCTCAAGTCGTATTCCCACGTAAAAGTCGTTATGCACACAGCCAATTGGCCGATCCACAAATTGTGCTGCTTGAAACCACTAAAGGTGTACGCATAGACGTTGAAGTGTTTGTTAACTGCCAATACGGTTACGACATTCAATGTTCAGTGGTCGGCGAAGAAGGGATCGCCAATTTACCAGAGCCACAAAGCTTACTGATACGCAAAGAAGCTAAACTCGCCACTACTGTATTAACCGATTGGAAACAACGCTTTATTGATGCCTATGACGTAGAGTTGCAAGACTTTATCGATGGGGTAAAAGCACAAAACCTTATTGGCCCTACGGCTTGGGATGGCTTTGCCGCCTCAATTGCCGCAGATGCATGTGTTAAGGCACAAGAAAGTGGCCAAATTGAAAGTATAGAAATGCCTGAACGCCCAGCGTTTTACCAGTAATCCCCGACGCCGTCTCTATTGTGAGACGGCGCTTTATTGGCAATTCCCTACGTTGACTGAAAAGTTAGCTAATAATAACTGGCGTATCTAGTGCGACTAAACCGAAAATCTCTACGATATCATCGTTACGCATTCGGATGCAGCCATGTGAAGCTGGCGTGCCGATTAAGTATTCTTCATTGGTGCCATGAAAATAAACATAGCGTTTGAAACTATCAACCCCTTCACTATTATTGATTTGCTCTTCGCCTTTAAGTCTTAGAATACGTGTCAGGATATAATCCCCTGTCGGCGCAATATTAGGAGTCTCTTTAACAATATCGATAATTTCATCATTTGCGACTCTGCCAATAAAGCGCCGGCCCAATGGTTGTGTATCACCAATTAACTCACACACAGAGTGCAAGCCAACCGGCGTGCCATTACTACCAGCGGCATTATTGATACCCACTGCGGCGGTAGATACTTGGTAGGTTTTATGTACCTTACCTGCCCTATCAATTAACAAACATTGTTGATCCGCAACGTTTACGACAATAGCTTGTTCTAGCGCTGGTTTTTGCTGAAAGTATGATTGCAAAATGTCATCAATGTGTATTTTCTGCGCCATTAGTACCGCCTCTTTATCGAATTAGAATGTAGATTAGCAATTACGAGATGCGAGTACAACGCGTGGCTAAAAACCTTCACCTGTCACGTATTAATTTTGTACTAGTGTGCTGGTAATCTTTTGTTTTTAATAATACTCTTTGATTAAATTAGGCTGGCATACTTATGGAATGTTGTAGTGATAAGAGAAGCTAACGAAAATGACTGCGTAACCTTGGCAGCATTGTCTTTAGATGTATGGCTTAAAGCTTATGCAATTGATGGGATAAATTCCCAAGTTGCTCGGTTCGCATTGTCTACATTCACAGAAAGTAGTTTTAAAGAAACCCTGTTGAACAAAAAATATAAGCTGTTAGTTTATGTCGATGATAGATACCTGCGGGGCTACGCACTGGTAAATTTAGAGTCGAGTTATCAATCTGAATACTCATGCCCTGAGAAAAATGGCTTTGAAATTGAAAAACTCTATGTTCATACGGCTTTTCAAGGCCTAAATATTGGTACCAGTCTGCTGTCCGAAATTCAAATACGCTATGGTGATACTTTTTGGCTGTATACATGGGTGCGTAATGAATCGATGGGGTTTTATAAAAAATTTGGGTTCAAAGATGTCGGTGAATATCATTTTGAATTTGGCAATGAAACCATAGAAAATCGAGTGCTGGTATATCGAGCAAAGACCCAAAATAAATGAAAATGGGAATTACTATTTTACTGAGTACTATTTTACTTAGTGCTAGATTACTGAGTACTAGTTTACTCAGTACCCTTTAGTCAGCGCTCTAGTCAGTGTTAATTTACAGCGATATTTTAGCGTCTTAAAAAGAGTAATTTAGCCGCTGATTGGTCCGTAGTTCTTGGTACATTATAAAGGGCACAAAGCTAATTTATAGATAAACATTTCAAAGTAACCCTCAAAACAGTTCACGTAAAAAACGTATACAGTTCAATTATTAAGCATGTGAATTCTTATTTTTATAAAGTCTCTCGACTCAATCGTACTGTTCAGTTACTATGCGACATCGTTAAAAACTGCTCAGATAAAAGTCAAAAATCGATTTGATTTAACCAATAATTAGTCGCTTGTTTTGCATATTTATTAATAGTACCGCCTTAGTTTTTACTTCAATGATCAAACGGTCGTACACAATGATGTTGTCACCGGCGTAACTAAAGACCTAAACATAGTCTCGTTACTTGATTTCTATTTACCTCAGGATGAAAAATAAGAAATCACGCTTGGTTAAGTGGTTAAAGGAAAATTGTGTACAGACTTGTTCTTGCTAATCATCCTTTGCCTTTGAGCCCTCAATTTCTTATTAACTTACCACTTGAATCTTTATGTTGAGCACAAGTCACTGTCGAACAGTTTAGTCGACATTAATTGGGCTGCACACTAGATCGGTGCTCTATATGGAATCAAAAAGTGGCAAGGGTTATGAGCAATGTTCAGTATTAACACCTCTTTAGTTAGAACCACCGGGTTACTGATGCGACGAAAAAACGCGATAAAAAAATCGGCAGGGCTAACCCTAATTGAACTTTTGGTTACCATTGCCATTATGGGCATTGCGATGAGCATTGGTGTACCTAGTTTAAATACAATGGTAAAAGATAATGGCCTAAGCACCACCTATAACCAAATGGTTGGTTTGACAGCCTATGCGCGGATGCATGCGAGTAAAAGGCACGGCGAAAATATCACGCTATGCAAGTCGGTTAACGGCACGTCTTGCTCTAATGCTTCATCGGGCTTTAAGTTAATCGTTTTTACCGATGCTGGCACGATGGGAAGTATCGATGGAACAGATGTTTTATTGAAACAAGTCGCCATTAATGACACTAAGATCAAGTTGGACTTTAGTGGTTTTAATAATCATAGAATTGTTTTCTTGGCCAGTGGTAAACCTGAAAAAACAGGCTCAATCATGGTTTGTGATGATCGTAGCTCACATATTCACGGCCTTGTCATGAATATGAGCGGCCAGATCCGAAAGGCGACAGCGGCAGAATCATCATGCAGTTAACAAAAAGCCAGCGCTGTGGTTACCCACCCTATCGAAAATCTTCAGGTTTTAGTCTGTTAGAGGTATTAATCGCCGTTTCTATTTTAGCGGTTGCAATGCTAGGGATTGCAGCAATGCAATTGATGAGCTTAAAAGACAACCGTGATGCCTATTTCCGCTCTCAAGCTGTATTGCTAACTCAAGATATGGCAGAGCGCATGCGCAGTAATGACACGCAATTATCAGCTTATGACGGCATCGACACCAGTAACAGCTATAGCCAAACCTCGTGTTCACCTTGCACGCCAGCGCAAATAGTCAACATGGATAAATTCGAATGGAGCCAGAAGATTAAAACAACAACCAACACCACCGGCTTAATTCCTACGGGCAAAGGCACTGTGACGCAATCGGCGGGTATTTATACCATAGAAGTAAGCTGGCAAAGCGAAAGTGCCACCGCAAGTACCTTTAGTATTAATCTGGTGATATAGATTTAATGATAAAATACCCGACGTTTAAAAATAACCGACAAAAGAATGGTTTTAGTTTAATCGAGCTAATGATTGCGTTGTTGCTAACGTCAGTTGTCATCGGCAGTGTGTTTTCTACGTTTTTCACGGCTAAACAAACCGACCGTCTTGCTCAGTCTTTGGCAAGATTACAAGAGAGTGGCCGCTTTAGCCTTAATTATCTCGCGACAGAAGTGCGCATGGCAGGTTACCTTGGCTGCTCAACAGCGACAGGGACTGAATTTAACGTCAATGCGGCGAAACCTCCCGTTGGTGGCGTGATCGACAATGAAGTTATTGGTTACGATGCAACGACAAGCAATTGGTGGCAAACGACTCAATATGCAGTCGGTGGCAACCTTAAACTGCGCTCCCCAAAATTGGGGACCGATATACTCAACATTAAAATAGCGACCTCAATCGACAGTGCTTTAACCGGCAATATTACTCAAAATAATAACAATATTACCACCTCAGGTGATATCAGCGATTTTATCAGCAAAGATGATTTGGTGTTGATCTCGGACTGCGTCAATGCCGATCTTTTTGCTGCTACCAATGTCACTGTTTCGGGAGTAACAACGGTGGTGACTCATGGTGTTGCAACTACCGGAAATACTTCAGCATCATTGGCCCACAGTTACGATGAAGATACCGTGCTTTATCAGTTTGACTCAATTAGCTATTTTGTCGCCGATACCGGGCGCGACAATGCGCATGGCGATCCAATATACGCACTTTACCAAGCCAATGAAAATTTTGACGATGACACGTTTAACAGCCAAGAAATTGTCGAGGGGGTCGAGAATATGCAAATTCTTTATGGTGAGAAAAGTGCCAATGGCGACATGAATTTTGCGAAGGCCAGTGACATTGGCATTTGGGCTGATGTTACAACGATAAAAATCGCCTTAATGCTGACCAGTAACAATAGTGTGCGCCAATCGGTCGATAACAACAGTTATTCGTTATTAGATGTCAACATTACCGGCGTGTCAGGTTCGAGCATTAATGTTCATCAGAACGATAAACGGTTGCGACAAATATTCAGCAGCAGCATCGTATTAAGAAATAGGTAATATCAATGATAAATCAACGCGTGTCATTAAAAAATCAACAAGGGGCTGCGCTTATCGTTTGCTTAGTTGTATTACTCATTATTACCGTAATTGCAGCATCTGGGATCAATAATGCTTCGTTACAGCAAAACATGGCGGCAAGCATTCAACAAAAAAATCAAACATTTCAAGCCAGCGAAAGTGGTATAGCACGCTTGCTTAACGTCATTGATGGCGACTCAATATTATTAGCCAACGCATTAAATTCGCCAACCACAACCATCAATTACGACAATGGTCTCAGCAGCAGTGCCGGCAATATTATCACGGTAACAACCGAGATAAATTATATATCAACCATGGCGACCGATTTTGCCAACTCGCTTAATGCCGATGAAAACTCCACCATCATATCTGGCCATCGCTTTGTCATTACCGGTGAAGCATGGACGGATTCAGGCGCAAAAACCCACATTGAACAGGGCATAGAATATGATTAACGGAGCAAATAATGAGTAAGTTACAACCTAAAGTTTCGTGTTTTGTATTGGGCTTATTATTACCTACTCTTGCGTTATTCCCAGCACAAGCTGACGATACTGAAGTGTTATTTTCGACGGGCACTATCCCCAATGTTTTGTTTATATTAGACAGCTCGGGCTCAATGGGCATCATCGATTATGGCAAAGACTCATCTCGAATGAGGCAAATGCAGGACGCTATGATTGAACTAATTGATTCGTCTGAAAATATCAACGTTGGGCTGATGCAATTTAGCGGCTCCAGCAGCAGTGTCATTTACCCCTTTGCCAACATCGACTCAACCGTGCCAGCCCATACCATTAACGGCGTGGCACGAATAATCAGCGACTACACGGATGACTCAGTTGAATACTCAAATGGTTATATTCAGAGTTTAAGCGCGAACAGCATTTCAAGCACCAATGATAATATCATCGGCTTGCGCTTTACTGATATCACCATTCCCAAAGACCATAGTATTACATCGGCGTATTTACAGTTAAAAGCCAAAGAAAATGAGACACACAACGCTAAGGCAACAATCACGGGACAAAACGCTGGCAATACCAGTACATTCGAGCGGGTCTATTACAACATTAGCAGCCGCTCCTCAACCAGTCAGTCGGTAGAGTGGACGTTTGGCCACTGGTCGAAAAATTCATGGTATAACTCACCCGACATCACATCGATTATTAGTGCCATTACCTCCCATGCAGATTGGGAAAGTGGTAATAGTCTGGTTTTAAAATTAACCAACACTCAGGGCAACAGAACGGCGTATAGCAAGAAGGATGAATATCCTGCGATGTTAGTGATTGAAACAGCGCCCATTACCATTGAAGAGCAAACAGCTGGCGATGCCATGATTTCAGTGATCGATAAAATTCATGCCAGAGGCGGTACCCCTACGGTTAATGCATTGTATGAAGGGGTTCGTTACCTGACCGGTTCAACGGTCGATATTGGGTTGAGCCGGGGCTATAATCAATACGCCAGAGTGTCGCACGCTAATTCGTACATCAATAACAGCGTTGCTACTCCTGCAAACTGTCTTAGTTATCACCCTAACGGTTACAACTGCAGAAACGAAACCATCTCTACCAGCGGCACCGCTCCCACCTACATATCACCCATTAGTCAGACCTGTGACGCTGATAATAATTATGTAATTTTGTTAACTGACGGTTATCCATCAAGTTCGGCTCCTGAACAAACGGCCATCGAATCGTTGACCGGTGGCACTTGCTCCGGCAGTAACGGAAAACAATGTGGTACAACACTCGCTCAATTTATTCGTACCGGTGATTTACGCCCCGATTTAGCAACCACGGTTGATAGCGGTAAGTTATATACCATCGGGTTTAATCACGCGGATACTTGGCTTGAAAGCTTGGCAAGTGCGGACAATGGTGGTGGTGATTATTATACCGCCAGCTCAACAGAAGGGTTACTTAGTGCCTTTAATACTATTATTTCAAGTATCTTAGATGTAAATACTTCGTTTTCATCCGCCGGTATTTCGGTGAGCAGCTTTAATCGATTAAACCACGATAATGAGTTATATTTTTCATTATTTAAGCCAAGCAAGCAGGTGCAATGGGACGGTAACTTAAAGCGTTACGAATTAAATGGTTCTGGAAAGGTGGTCGATTCTACAGGGGCTGTAGCCGTTGACGACGCGACAGGCCTGTTCGAAGCCAACTCGATAAGCTTTTGGTCGACAATTGCCGACGGCGATGAGGTTAAAGATGGTGGTGTAGCCAGCAAATTTGAAGGCGCATTGCGTAATGTTTATACCAACTTAGGCAACGGTTTATTAAGTGATACTAGTAATCATGTTGTGACAACCAATAGCTTGTTAACCAATACCATGTTGGGCTTGCCAAGCGCCGCCAGCAGTGATGACTTAAACAAGGTCATTAATTTTTTACGCGGACTTGATGACGATAACGATGTTAGCTACCAAATGTATGACCCGCTGCATTCTGTCCCTTTTTCTGTTTCTTATAACACCATCAACACAAGCACCACGACTGAAGAAAATGTTGTGTTTGTCGGCGACAATCAAGGCTTGCTCCATGCTATCGATACCAGCAACGGTGAAGAACTCTGGGCCTTTATTCCTAAAGAGCTGTTAGCAAACCAGAAAACCCTTTACGACAACGGTGAACACTCGACTTTAGGCCACATTTATGGACTGGATGGTGATATAACTGGTGCATTAATCGATGATAAAAAGTATCTCTATGTCGGCATGCGCCGTGGTGGCCGCAGCTATTATGCCCTTGACATCACTGACAAAAATGCGCCGAGACTTGTTTGGAAAATTAGCAGTGACTTGGATGATTTTACAGAGCTTGGACAAAGCTGGTCTAAACCGATAAAAACAAAAATAGCAATCGGCAGTAACACCAAAGATGTGCTTATTTTTGCCGGCGGTTATGACAAAGCCCAAGATACTAAGCTTATTCGCTCTGATGACACCATGGGGCGCGCTATTTATATTGTCGATGCTGCCACTGGCGCTAGATTATGGTGGGGTAGCGGATCTGCAATTCAAGATGGTTCTGGTAATTTAGCCACTGAAACGATGGCGAAAATGAATTACAGCTTTGCATCTGACATCAAGGTAATTGATGTTGATAATGACCAGCTTGCTGACCAAATGTACATTGGTGATGTTGGCGGCCAATTGTGGCGATTTGATATCACCAATGGCAATAGCGCATCTAACTTAATTAAGGGCGATGTCATTGCCGATCTTAACAGTGATACCGCTGCGACAAATCGCCGCTTTTACCATGCGCCCGATGTCTCAATGTTTGACGAATCGACCTTAGCGATTGCCATTGGCACAGGGTTTCATGCAAGCCCGTTGAGTACAACGATTGAAGATAATTTTTATTTAATAAAAACCCCACTGACCACACCAACGACGCACAGCGACTTACTGCATGACCCGTTGAATTTAATGGACATTACCAGTAGCGATACCAATGGCGCCTTTACCGCCATTGACCGCACTGTTTTAGCGACAAAAAATGGCTGGTATCTTGATTTAGCATCAAACCTCGGTGAAAAAGTGCTCTCGTCGAGTACCACCGCCAATCAAGAAATTTGGTTTACTACCTTCGAGCCAGATCCTCAGACTGTCGATTGTGTCGTTACTCCAGGAATATCGCGGCTTTATCGCATCAATTACTATGACGGTTCCCCCGTTGAAGAAGGCGCGGTCGACGGACAATCATGCAGTGACCATGGTGTTTCTTGCTCGGTTACCGATCGCTACGCTAATTTAAAAACCGCCTCTTTACCCGCGGATCCGATCATCGTTAAAGTTAACGGTAACAAGCTCGTTGTCGTCGGTAAAGAAGTGACTCAATATGACACGGTTGATACTACAACCATGTTCTGGACCGACAAGGAATAACCATGAAAAACTCAAAACAAACGGGCTTTAGCCTGATTGAATTAATGGTGGTTGTCGCTATTATTGGGATATTAACCATGCTGGTTTACCCCAATTATCAAAGCTCGGTAATTAAAACCAACCGTTCGCAAGCGAAAGTTGCGTTAGAGGGCTTAGCAGCGGCCATGGAACGCTATTACTCTGAAAACAGCAGTTATGCCGGCGCGAATTTCTCCTCAGCTGGCGGCAGCATTACCGTGTCAAACCACGTCCCAAAAGACGGCACGGACAAATATTATGTACTGAGTATTACCAGTGCCACAGCCCAAGCTTTTTCCCTTAAAGCCACGGCGCAAGCTGGCACGCCACAGGCAAACAATGGTAACTTAACGCTCGGTAGTACCGGCGCTAGAACTTGGGGCGAAAAATCGAGCTGGCAGGACTAGTTTCGATTATTGATGAAAAAGGAAAAGTATGATGAAAAAGGGACACCCATTAATTTAAAAGATTAAAATCAATACTTGGGTGTCACTCTGTTGCAACTTAAGTTGTTATTGGGTTGTAGCTTACCATTAAGGCAATGCTTGACCGCGTGAACTCACATAAAGCGCATACCAGTGTTCACGGCTTAAGGTTAACTTGGCCCCTTCGCCACAATTTTTAATACGTGCGACATCTGTGGTACCAATAATTGGCTGAATATTGGCAGGATGCATCGCTAACCACGCAATGACTATCGCTTCTTTACTCACGTTGTAGTGCTGGCTCAATGTCGTGACCAGTGCCGCTGTTTGTTGCACATGTGCCGGCTTGTTAGCAGTGTCTACTCCGGTGAATAGCCCGCCACATAAACTTCCCCAAGCTTGTAGTTGCACGTTGTTTTTACGACAATAATCTAATAAAGCGGGGTCAAAGTTAACGTCTTTACCTTGTGGGTTACCTGCCAACACGCCTTGTTCTAACCAATCTAACTGCGACAGGCTCATTTCAATTTGATTGGCCACCAGCGGCTGGTCTAGTGCTGATTGCAAAAAGTTCATTTGATGACTGTGCATGTTAGACACACCAAAGTGGCGTACTTTCCCTGCCGCTTTGAGCTGGTGCAGTGCTTCAGCTACTTCGTCAGCTGCCATTAATGGATCAGGGCGATGTAGCAACAGCATGTCCAAGTATTCAACATTAAGACGCTTCAACGTGCCTTCTACCGATGAGGTAATCCAGTCTTTAGACATGTCATAACGACCTGGGCCTTGTGAGTCTTCGAACCGAATCGAGCATTTTGACTGAAGATAAATTTTTTCGCGTAATTCTGGTCGCTCTTTAAGTACCTGCCCAAACGTTAACTCGGCCTTGCCCAACGTATAAATGTCAGCGTGGTCAAAAATATTAATTCCACTTAAGAGCGCCTGCTCAACTGCGTCATGTGCAGCTAGAACATGCTTTTTAGTGACTGGCTCTGGTCCCCATCCGCCGCCAAAACCCATGCAGCCATAAACGAGTGTGCTCACCTCACTCAACGAAGAAGATAATGGAATAGTTTTCATATCAAGACCCTAGTGAAATCATCCATTCTAACTCAATTAAATCCACTTGATAATTGTTTTAAAACATAGGGATAATAAGGAACAGTTATTCAGTTTTATTTTTATACTACTCATTATTGTGGATACAACGGGGTGGGTTTTCAACTGATAACTCGCTAAAAATATTGTCAACGTTTGTCAAACTAGTTGCCACTATAGTGTTTACCAATCATTTCAAGCGAGCAGTTTTTGTACAACCAAGGTTGCAACGCCTTTATGCTAAGCAGCGAACACACTGCTTATTATTGAATGGCGTTTTTAGGACTTGAATAATTGATACCATATGACAGCACCAATTATGTTTCTACAAGCTATGCAGTTAAAAAACTAACCACTCCTATTAAGTGAGTTTTTCTTCACCCTATCACTACACGGCCCTACTCTTTTTTCTGTGGATATGACGAAACACCAAAGCTAGACCACTAAGCAATAATATAAAATAACTAAAACCACCTCCTTTGGTATTAATCGTCAGCTCTGTTGTTTCATTTTCCACTGGGGCTGCTTGATTTGCAGTCACTTGAATTTCCACCGTTCCATACGCTGTACCACCATGATTATCTTTAACTCCAAAGAGAATCAATGCTGTGCCAACGAAACTATCTGCTGGTGTATAAAACAATTTCTCGCCTTCAATTAGCACCTCTCCAAAATCAACATTGGCACTGCTAATTGTAAGTAAGTCGCCATCGATATCCGTTGAATCGCTCAGCACATCAATGCTAATGCTGGTGTTCCATGTTAGGGTTAATTGTCGAGAAGTAATACTTGGCTGATGATTTTCGCTCAACGTTACTGCAACCCCACCGGGGTCTACAATGGTATTGTTAGCCTCACCATCATCATCGTTTGGCCCACCATCTTCAATAGTAACCTGCACACACCAGTCGCCATGCGCTAAACCTTTGACCCACGTTGCATCTAGTGGCGGAGGACAAAAACCTAACACACCTGGACTTGATGAATAGTAGTTTTTATCATCAACAAAGAAATCAACCCAGCCATTAGTTTCGGTATATTTACGGTATATCGCACCTTCAGGAATTGGTAAACGCTGCGGTAATACCAAGTTATATGACTGACCTGCTAATGGTAAACCATAGGCAGCAAAGTCAAACAAACCACCAACATTTTTAGCATCTTGGTCTGTAACAACCTCTGTATCTTGCAGTTGAATACCGCCGCTTTCATTATTCGCAACAGTTAAGCCCTTACGTAAACAAACTCCCGATTCACCTTCTACTAAAAATAGTCGCGGATCTGTCACTTGCTCAGGCATAACATTACATGGGTTAATACTGTCAAGATAATCAGGAATACCATCTAAATCAGTATCACTAAAACCCTCGATATTATCAGGGATTAAATCGCCGTCACTATCATTATCAGTCAACGTAGGTAACGCAGCGGTAACTTCTAAGTAAATAATGGTTGATGTTGATTCCATCGGCACGCCATCATCGGTAACCGTTAGTGTCACTTGATAAATGCCTTGAGCTAATTCAGATGTAGCAAAGGTAAAGCTATCCTCATTGATATCGATATCATTTAATAGTCCATCGTGGCTTTCCCATAAGTAGGTATGACTGTCGCTGGTATTGGCATCTGTAATCATTGATTGAATAACAACATCGGCACTATTGGCCTCGACCAATAAACGTTGCTCATCATTTTGCCGTACACTGTAACTTAGCTCAGGCGCAATATTTTCTTCGGTGATTGTTAAAGTAAATTGCGATTTTTCTCCATAGTTTTTATCGCCGCCTAACGTAATAATAACCGTTTCGGTGCTTTCATCTAGATTATCTACCAGCGTTTCAATTTCGATCACACCCTCAGTACCCTGAGTGATAACAAGCTCACCGGAAGTTAATAGGTGATCGTTTTCATCGGCACTGCCACTGACCGTATAAGGGATCACAACCGGGTAGTCTGGTGCTGTACCATTGAGATAAACCCCAACGTTATAATGCTGCCCTTCTGCTGCGACTGCATCTTTATCAATAGTAATGAGTGGTCGTAGTTTTACTTTTTGGGTCGCTGTTTGCTCAAGACCATTTTCATCAACAGCCTTCCAATAAACAAGACTATTGCCGGGTTTAAACATACTGATCCCATCGACCAAAGATACCGGTACTATTTGACCATTTTTATCAATTGCCGTTGCGATACCAAGGTCTATTTTGGTAAATAATGCGGTAGCATTATATTCAATATCAGCGGGTAAAGTGATAATAGGTAACTGCGTATTATCAGCGTCTGTAATCAATAATTTTACAGCTGCCTTAGCACGACTATTCTCTGAGCCTGAACCATCGTCAATTAAGTAACTAAGCTCAACTTCCCCTTCAATCGCGCCATTATATTTGTAAGTCAATTGATTATTCTCAACCTCAACTAACCCAATATTAACGCTGGCACTCACAATTGATAGCGTATCACCGTCAATGTCACTGTCGTTGACCAAGACATCAAGGGCGTAATTACCATTGTCGTTATATTCAACGGTCACATTATCATTTTCAGCCAATGGCTGGTCATTGACCGGCGTAATGTTAATGCTAACGAGTGCTGAGTCTGAATTTAAGCCTGTATCTTTGGCTTGATAATAAAATTCATCACTGCCGTGATAGTTTTCATCAGCTTGATAGAGCCATGTTGCATCACTTGTACTCGATAATGACAAGCTACCGTGTGCCGGCTGCTGTGTGATGACAAAGGTTAATTGATCGTTATCAGCATCGCTACCTTCAAGTGTGATCGCTATTTCATTATCTTCTGCGACCTCAACGCTAATATTATTAGCAATCGGCGCTTCATTGACACTGGTCACCTCTAGATTAAAGCTAGGCAAGCTCGCTGACGCATTACTGTTATCTTTTACCGAGATAACAATGCCACTAGTGATACCAACATAGTTGCTGGTTGGCGTGCCAATTAATGCCCCAGTAACCGGATTAAATGATGCCCAACTTGGTTTATTGATAATAGAGAATGTTTTACTATCGTTGGCATCAGCATCTGTCACTGTCGGAGTGAAGCTATAAGCGCTATTCTCTTTAACTGTTATTGCAGGGCTGCCAGCAATAATTGGCGCATTATTTGCTGGTGCAATAATTAACGCAGCTGAGATATAAGTGATTAAATATTTAGCATCTGCCTGTACGCTCCCTTGGCTTATCACATAAGAACCAGCTGTTTCACCGGCCGCTCGACTGAGGCTGCCTGTTAACGCATCGCCATCCTCTAAGCTGCCTGAGATCAGTTGATAGCTTAAGTTAGGATCAGCATCACCAACTATTTTTGTTTTTTCATCGGCTTGTATCGTAAGCGCTATAGCCGTCGTATCATTATCAGTAATGGTATAGCTATGGGCGGTATTAGTGCCAAGAGATGCATTAGTCGGTGCTGATAAAGTAACGACTACCGTTTCGTCGGTTTCATCTAAATCATCATCAATAATAGAACTAATGATGATGGTTTTAGAGGTTTTCCCCGCGGTAAAGGTTAACGTGCCATTTGCCAAGTTATAGTCGGTGCCTAACCCTGTCGCAGTGCCCGATACTACATATTTGACGGTCACTGTTTGCGCTGAAACAGCTGATAAATTTACAGTTAGGCTTTTAGCACTTAGCGACTCTAAACCATTTGATTTTTTCGAAGCAAATTCCACCATTGGCGCAGCGTCATTATCAGTAATGGTATAGCTATGGGCGGTATTAGTGCCAAGAGATGCATTAGTCGGTGCTGATAAAGTAACGAC
>JABSRT010000017.1 GCA_013214945.1 Gammaproteobacteria bacterium | reverse complement strand
TTTAGAGCAGACACCAATAGAGTGCTATCTTTATGCAAAAGAGACTGGGCATCGGTGACCAGATAATTAACGGAATTGGTATTACAAGATAAAACGCAGCTCGCCGATCTCGTTGTGTTGGTAGAGCAGTGGACTTTTAATCCATTGGTTGTAGGTTCGAATCCCACATGAGCCCCCACTCATCCTTTAGCCTCTGATGGCTTTTAAGTTGAGTATTCACTGAACTCCGTTCGGCCTTTCTAAGCGATACACTTCAAAATACCAAAAATACATAAGCAATCTTTAGTCCGTCTAATTACGTTTTATAATCTAGTAATCTCATACAGAACCAATCAATTGAAACTGTTGATAATATCAATCCCATTAATTAAGTGATCACCTGTGCTTGATAAAACCTATTTAGGCCGCGTTGTTCTCATTCCTAATAGCTAGCTATTACTCGGCAATAAGTTCCCTAATGTCGACTTCCATGTCGAAATCAATCGATCGCCTTGTCTAAATGCGTTTTATCCACGGGCAATAAGATCATAAATTTAATGTAATTGCTATAAGACAAGCTCAGAAGCATGTTCTTAGAGCTATATGATGTATTAGGGTCATTAGCTAGATTCCGCTTCTAAGCCACTACGGTTGAACGTACGGCGTCTTGCGGTTCAAGTTAGTACTACTTTAGTACAGTAGAGACTTTCAAAATAGCTTCTCGTCAAAACATGATTGTTTTTATATTGCTTGATTATCTCTAACTGGCTGCTTGAATCATTAGGTCTTAGCGAAGATGAGTTGCTTAAATTTTTACTCTGAACCTGCTTTTTTTACAAAATTACTTCATGGTCTTTCCAATTTATTTAAAATTTATAAGCACAGCTATTGAAATTTAATATATTTCTTTTAAATAGAGTGTATTACAGCCATATTATCGAATTTCTATGCGACAATGCTAGGGTCGCTAGCCCTGATGGGATTGGTAAAATATGCAAATTAGATCCGCTAGATTATTGAGGTAATAGACGTTTATTCTTTATATACAATAGGTAACTCATTTATGCGCTTACACAAGCGTTATAGCAATCATCATCGTCATAGGACACCCAATGAATAAAAAATTATTAACACTTATAGGCATGATGCTGATGCTGCCAAAGTTAGCCTATGCACATGAGGCTCCTGGAGGGGCAGGGTTTATGGCTGGATTTTCTCACCCAGTGCTTGGATTTGATCATCTATTGGCTATGTTAAGTGTGGGTATATTAAGTGCTCAAATGGGAGGTAAGGCGATATGGAAAATTCCTGCAACATTTATCGTTATTATGTTAGTAGGGGGAGTCCTTGGCATTAATGGCGTTCATATAGTATCTGTCGAATTAGGTATTGTTTGTTCAGTGTTAGTATTAGGGGTTGCGATCGCTACCGAAAAGAAAATTCCCGCTTTTGTTGCCATGATTTTTGTTGGTTTTTTTGCAATATTTCACGGGCATGCCCACGGGGCAGAAATGCCTTATTTAGCTGAGCCTATGCTTTATGCGTGCGGCTTTGTTGCTGGAACGGCCATCATCCATATTACAGGTGTATTGATCGGAGTTATTACTCATAAATTACAGCATGGGCAACAGCTATTAAGGTATTTTGGTGCCGGCATTGCCGGTGTTGGGTTTCATATGGCTACCCTTTTAAATTAAATAAAAACTGAAACCATTAGCGATTTACACAATTGGCCGTTACTCGTGTTTACTAATTTTAGCGAGTCGGTTGATTGTTCCAAGTTGTCTAGTGATTATCGGATATTAAAAGTTGTCTTTGCGCCGTACTATTTTACCAATATGAATAGGCTGGAGATAGTTGAAGTCGATTTTAAGCTTACAGAGTAAGAACCTGAGAGTTATTGTTAGCGATCATAAAAAATGACTGTGAAATTTTCTACTATTTCTCACTACTTTTTTATTTTCTTTAGTAGCAGCCCTTGAGCGTTAGACCTATATTGTCTACAATAGCGCAGTTTTTTATACACTACAGGTCACTAACATGAACGATACTAAATCGCTACCACCTTTACCTGATCGCCTTTCGGGTAATCCCCGTAGCCCGCATCATGTGGCAGAAGTTTTCGAACACAACATTGGTATTAAGCTTAACGGCAAAGAGCGTTTCGATGTTGAAGAATATTGCATCAGTGAAGGTTGGGTAAAAGTCCCATCTATCAAAGCGTTAGACCGTCGTGGTCAACCGCTTATGATGACAATTAAAGGAACTGTTGAAGCATTTTATAGTTAAGACCTATCAACACTACCTTTCACACTCGGCATTATCAGTTTGCCGAGTGTCGCTGTTTTTAATTCACCCAATTCAGATATACGTTGTTTCTAATAAACCAGGGAACCTGGCTTTTTCTCGGTGCTTAGGCAACAACTAAAAGAAGTTTATATTCTTACATCGACTTGATGAACGCCATAAGCAGTGCCTTTATCGGTAATCGCAACGCTAGACTGCGTTAGTTTCGCTTGTAATTTATCGTCCTTATCATAGAAATTGAACGGTGTTACCGAGCTATTTAAGCTGATTGCTTCAATGTTAGTATCACTTAATGCCCGCCACTGCTCTTGGCCGCTGCTGTCTATTTGCCATAACATTAATTGTGAAAAATTCTCGTCTTCACGATCGATAAATCCATTGTTATTACTATCAAGTGCACTTAAATCGGTAAAACCATCACCTGACTGTGGCCCAAATAATTCATGACCACCATCGGCTTTACCATTGTTGTTTTTATCAAACACCAAATAGCCGACATCGCCATTAAACATCGGTAAGCGGTCAAGCGTACTGTCGTTGTTAATGTCGATATCACTGTATTGACCGTTGAGTTGACCAATAGCGCTCGAACCAAATTGAACCAGCAAGGGGTCTTTTAAGGCTTGTGCCGATATCGTCGATTGGGTCATCGAAATCCGTTGCTCGGATAACTGCAATTGAAACGTTGAATGAAATACTTGATCGTTAATTTGATAAATACCTGAACTTTTATAATTAAGCGACTGGGTACGAGTCATCGTGTCCATGATTAAAATATCCGAATCTGGGGCAAAGCTTTGCCCTGAAACAGTGATCGATACTGGTCCTTGATTGGTGAGATCTGCGATTGAAAGTTGTCGTTGTCCTGTAATGTTTTCTAACGATGAGCTCGCTTGTGATAGTTGAAGTTGATTGATTCCTCGTGCCAACTTATTATTATCATCGTCAATTTTAATATCGAATATTGCTTCTAATAATATTTTAGTTCGAAGTAATTCGGCTGAAATAGGGCGCTGATAGGTATCGTCCGGATTAGCTGGTACCTTGCTAGATGTTGATGCAAACTGAGACGAAAAATCGACTACCTCAATAGCAATTTTTTGAGTGCCGATTAACGCTTGTCGGCTTGAATGACGGGCATCATCACTTGGTATTTCGAGCAAGGTCTGACTACGAGTTTGTTGACTAGCATAAGCCACTTTAGCCTGATGGCTAGTTTCACTAATAGACATGACCAATCCTTCGATTTTTTTATGATAATAAGTTATCGGCCGCCGCGGCTATTTATTGAGCGATTATTTGTGTTGGTGAGCATGGTTAATAACGGTGTTATTTAAGATGATTAGTCGACTTTTAGGCTTGAAAAGCTTAGATTGTTACAAAGATTGACGCCAAAAACCGTTTGGATTACCAGATCATATTGTTGGTTCAAGCTGATTTTAACGAGCTAATTAAGGTATTAAATGATATCCACCACAAAAATAATAATAGCGGATGATCACCCTTTATTTCGGCAAGCCTTAACGGTGATGCTTGAATCACATTTTGAAGATACGGCGGTTCTTGAAGCCGACTCTATTGCAGACTTAGAGCTTCTATTGCCACAAGACGTTGATTTACTGCTACTCGATCTCGATATTCCCGGCGGTGATGGTTTCAATAATTTAATCAATATTCGGTCGCAGTACCCAGAGCTTGGCGTGGTCATTATTTCTGGTTTTGAAGGACCAGAAACCATTAAGCGGGCGATGTATCACGGGGCGGCAGGTTTTATCCCTAAATCAACGCCGGTATCTGAGATGATTGTTGCTATCGAACAAGTCATTGCTGGCAATTTATGGTTGCCCGACGGTGAGTTTGATCCCCAGGATCCAAACGCGTTTGAAATTGATGATAAAATTGCCTCATTAACTCCGCAACAACATAAAATATTGTTAATGTTTGCTGATGGTTTGTTAAACAAGCAAATAGCGGCTGAGTTAGGCGTTTCAGAATCGACGGTTAAGAGCCATACCAGCACGATATTTTTAAAGCTAGGCGTTCGCAATCGTACTCAAGCGGTGATCGTGTTAAACGAGCTGCAGATAGCTAATGCATCGTTTGGCCAAGCTAAGTTATAGCGGCCTTATACAACAGTTAGCGGCCGTTAATTTAGCGAGTTTAATGAGTGGCGACTGAGCACATCAATGAGTGTTACATAACCTGAGTTCTGGATCCTAGTTTTGTAACACCGTGAAACTCAGGTTATTTATAGTTGGTGTAATTATTTTCGAGATTTTTACTTAATAACGAGCTCATTAAAGCGCGCAATGCTATCGGCTTTATTATCTTACGTAAATAACCAATCTGCGCTTGCTGGGCACGAATTTTAACGTTCTCATCGGTGGTCGCAGTGATTAGAATGGCAGGTAATGGGTAATGACTTAGACGTTTGATCTCGCTAATCAGGCTAATGCCATCATAATCGATTGGTTGGCGTTGGCGTTGGCGTTGGCGTTGATGTTGTGCGTTAGCGATGTCATTGGCCGTGACCAAAGGCTCATTGAGCTGAAAGTCGACCAGCAATATATCAATTTTATCCTCATATTGATTATATGATTCGATTGCCTGCTGCGCGGTGCTGGCGGTAAACACATTACATTGCCACGCCCCGAGCAAGTCAGCCATCGCGGTTAATAATGCGGGCTCGTTATCAATACACAATACCCCAACGCCCTTGAGGCTGTTGGTCGTTACTGTTCTTGGGCTAACGACTTGGCGAGGCGCTACTGTGATTGGCACTGTAATGCTAAACAGGCAGCCACGGCCGGGCACCGATTTTAAATCAATCGGATGCGACAGTAACTCGGCCAAGCTTTGCGCGATATTAAGGCCTAGGCCAAGTCCTTTGGGACCTAGCTGCTCGGTGGCCAACTGAGTAAATTGCTCGAACACCAGTTGCTGCTGCGCTTTGGGGATCCCTGGGCCATTGTCAAATACCTGAATCGAAAGTAAGCCGCCTTGGCGTCGGCAACCCAACAGCACCTTGCCGTGATTCGCATAACGAAATGCATTGCTCAGAAAATTTTGAACAATCCGGGTCAGCAGAGTGATATCACTGGCGATAAATAATTTACTGGATTGGCAATGAAATTCTATTTGGTATTGGGTCGTCAGTGCTGAGAATTCGGCTTGTAGCAATGAAAAAAGTTGCGAAACGGCTATTGGTTTAATGGTTGGGCTAATGTTACCGCTTTCAATCCTGGCTATTTCATTTAAATCGAGCAGCAAGTCGTTGGCTATTTCTAATGAACTGTTTATTTGTTGCAGTTGCCCGCGTTCTTGATTTGTAACGCGTGAACTTAAGCTAATTGCCGACGAAAATAAGCGTGCTGCCGCCAGTGGCTGCAGTAAATCATGACTGCAAGCCTTAAGATACTGACTCTTTTTAAAGTGCGCTTGCTCGGCTTTTTGTCTCGCCTGAGCTAATTGCTGGTTGGCTTGCTCAAGCTCTTTGTTCGCTTGTTCTAGTTCGGTGGTTCGGGCTTTAACGCGACTTTCTAAATCGTATTTTTGCTCTTTTAGCGCGGTCTCTACGGTACGATAAGCGGTGATATCGGAAAATATAGTGACAAAACCACCCCCTGATACTGGGTTACCCTGAATGTGAATAAATTTGCCATTGTTGAGTTTGCGCACCGAGCTAATACGGTTGCCATCTCGCAGATACTGTAAACGCTTAGCGACTTGTCCATCGATGTCGCCAATAAAGTGTTTGCGCTGTTTAAGGTTATAGCTAATTAGCTGACTTATTGGACAGCCGATATAAATGAGATCTTTGGGGTAATTAAACACATCGAGGTATTGTTGATTCCATGCCACTAAATTTAAGTCACGGTCGATAACTGAGATACCATCGGTGACATTTTCAATGGCGCTTTGCAAGACACTACGACTAAATTCGAGCTGTTGATTAGAGTTTTCTTCAACTATTTTAGCGACTTGGTCAAACGCAATTTCATGGCCGCCCAAAGCGAATGAGGTGACTAACTTGGCTGACGCTGAGCCGATAATTCTGGCTAGAGTATCCTCGGCATGAAAAATTAGCGCCTGATTAAATGCTTTATCATGTTTATTCGGGTGTAATACTGCAAATTGTTGCAAGCTGGCCACAGCTTTATCTTGGCCAATAAAGCGTGCTAATAAAAACTCCAATTCCGTCAAATCGACCTTGGGTAAATTCCACTGCGCCTCACGGTCGGTATGATAAAAAAACTTACTTTGAATTTGTTCACGAATGTTTTGCCGAGTTAACAGCGATACAATCGACAAGGCACTGATATTGGCAGCGAGTGCGATTAAGGTTGCGACTGTCGTTGCAGGTAAGTCGGTGCTCGCCAACGGATGTTGGTAAAATCCCAGTTGTGGTAACAAGTTTAAGCCGGTCCAAAGAATAAACCCGGTGCTGATGGCGGTTAATGCCCCCGTTAAAGTCACTCGCCGCCAGAAAAACGCCGCGAATAATGTTGGGCCTATTTGCGCGATGGCACCAAAAGCGACTTCACCTAACGATGACAAAGCGTCGGCCGACGAAGTAAGTAACATGCCATAACTTAAACCAATAACCAAGATCACTAGCAGTTTTCTAATTTGCAATAACTGTGATTGAAAGTGGTTAAAATCATGGTGTTGCTTGCGGGAGTACTTAAATAAAAACGGGAATACTAATTCGTTACTCAACATAGTGCTAAGTGCAATTGTCGACACAATTACCATTGAACTGGCTGCTGATACCGCGCCTAAAAAGGCAAACAACGTTAACCAAAGTTGATCGGCATAAGCGGGTAAAAATAACACATAGGCATCGGCCTGCAGCGAGTCACCAAAGATTAAATTACCCGCCAAACCGATTGGACCTGCAAATATGGCAAAGACCAAAATATACAGTGGTAAAACCCAACGTGCTAACTGACTGGTTTTTTGCTGTTTTATTTCAACAAACATCACTTGAAATTGGCGTGGCAGGCATAAAAATGCCGACATCACAATAAATAGCATACCTATCATACCGATTAGATTTGCTGGCTCAAATTGCGTGGCTAAGGCGATGGTTTCGCTCGACTGTTGCCAGATTTGGACTGGGGAACTATAGACATAAAAACTGACAAATAAGCCAACCAGTAAAAACGCAATCAGTTTAACTAACGATTCAAATGCAATAGCGATCATTACGCCAGGATGGCGTTCAGTAATGTCGATGGTTCTCACGCCAAAAATAATGGTAAAGCCGGCTAAAATCGCGCTGACGACAAGCCCCAACTGCCACGGTGAATCTTGATGATTATTTTGCAATAACACAAAAGATTCGACAATCGCTTTAAGTTGCAGCGTGATATAAGGCAAGGTGCCAATTAAAGCAACAACTGTAATGATAATGGCCAAGTTTTGTGACTTGCCAAAGCGCGCGGAAAGTAGATCGGCTATCGAGGTGGTTTTTAATAATAAGCTGGTGCGAATGATCCGGCCAATAAAGGGCCAAGCAAACACAAACAGTAAAATTGGCGCCAGATAAACGGAAAGGTAGGTAAACGAGCCTTGCGACGCTTGCGCCGAAGTACCTAAAAACCCCCACGAGGTACAATATACGCCCAAAGATAGCGCGTAAATGATCGCATTTTGTTTCGGTACTAATTTATGGCGGTATTTCCCCCCTAAATAAGCAATAAGAAACAGCAGGCTAATATAACCAATGCTGACACTGACCAAGAGCCAATTCGAAAACATAACACCTATTATCCCAATCTATAAGTCACTAGAAACAGTCACTAAAAAATCAATACGCGGTTGAATCTAACACATTTCTTAATGAAATTGCGTTTGATTAATTGATGTCAGCGTTAGACTTTTGACTATACGACCTAGGGACTAATCCGCAGGTGCTAGCCCCTATTGCCGATTGTCGTTTTTTTAGGCTGGCTTATTATCGCTATAACAAATCAATCAACGACCAAAAGGAAGTAATGATGTCGGAGCACAGAATTGCAACATTAACAGGTTTAAATTTCGCCAAAGCAACCGCCGTTTTTACCGGCAGTCAACTGCGCAATCTCTGGGCGTGATTCACTTAATTTAGTGCCTGTTATGGCCCAAGTGCTAAATAACCACAAAATTAGTGATAAATAAGTTCGATTGAATCTAGGAGATTGAGGGTGACCAAATCAATACTTAAAATAGAACAAATCTCATTGGCCTTTGGTGGCGTTAAAGCATTGACCGATGTTAGTTTTGAAGTGCCACAAGGCAGCGTCTTTTCAATTATCGGGCCCAATGGGGCAGGTAAAACGTCAATGCTAAATTGCATTTCGGGGCGTTACCAACCCAATGTCGGTAAAGTAATTTTTAACGATCAAGATGTGACTAATCTGCGGCCCAATGATCGCGCTGATTTAGGCATGGGTCGAACCTTTCAAAATTTAGCCTTGTTTGGCCATATGTCGGTGCTCGACAATATTATGGTCGGTCGCCATCATCAATTGAACAATAACTGGATCACCGGTCCGTTGTATTGGTTTTCAAAAGCTCAGGCTGAAGAGCTAAGCCATCGGCGTGAAGTTGAAGAGATTATCGACTTTCTTGAAATATCACATATTCGAAAGGCAACAGCTGGCACCTTATCGTATGGGTTGCGCAAGCGAGTCGAGCTGGCTCGGGCAATGGCGCTAAAGCCAAAAATGATTTTGCTCGACGAACCGATGGCTGGCATGAACCTGGAAGAAAAAGAAGATATGGCCCGTTATATTCTCGATCTAAATGAAGAGTTCGGTATTACGGTGGTGATGATTGAGCATGATATGGGCGTGGTGATGGATATCTCTCATCAAGTGATGGTGCTTGATTTTGGTAAGAAATTAATTTGTGGTTTACCCGATGAGGTCATGGCAGATCCCCATGTGCGTTCTGCTTACCTAGGACTTGAAGACGATAATACCGCGATAGAGGAGGCAAGCTAATGACCCAATTAACCAGCGATGGCACACGTTTTGAAATGGGTGAGTTAAATACCTTTCCTAAAATATTACGCCATAACGCCGTCAACTATGGCCGTGATATTGCGATGCGCGAAAAAGAGTTTGGTATTTGGAACGAGTTTAGCTGGCAAGACTATCACGACCGGGTCCAATGGTTGGCACTTGGCATGTTAGAACTTGGGGTTAAACCTCAAGACGCCGTAGCACTGCTGGGCGACAATCGCCCAGAATGGATCTGGGGAGAGATCGCAGCGCATGCGATTAAAGCGTACTCCTTAGGTGTTTATCAAGATTCGATGCACGAAGAAGTGGCTTATTTGCTCAATTATTCCCAAGCGACCATAATTATTGCGGAAGACGAAGAGCAATGTGACAAAATTTTAGAACTCGGCGACGAAGTGCCGGGCATTAAGCATATTGTGTATTGCGATCCGCGCGGCATGCGTAAATACGATGATGCCCGGTTGACTTCGATTGAAGACGTTTACCAACTCGGACGTGAAGTTTTAGCCGCTAATCCAACAGCATACGACCAATTAGTTGATGGCACCAACCCCGACGAAACGGCGATTTATTGCACCACGTCCGGTACTACCTCAAAACCAAAAATTGCGTTACTGACTGGCGGTCGTTTTGTCTCGCACAGCAGTGCATATTTACGGGCTGATCCACGTAAACCTGGCGACAACTATGTGTCTGCACTGCCGTTACCTTGGATTATGGAACAAGTTTATGCCGTTGGCATGGCACTTATTTCACGACAAATAGTCAACTTTGTTGAAGAGCAACAAACTATGATGGCTGATTTACGTGAAATTGGCCCTAATTTTGTATTGTTAGCGCCGCGAGTATGGGAAAACATTTTAGCCGACGTGCAAGCGCGCATGATGGACTCGACGCCACTTAAACAAAAAATCTATAACTTTGCGATGAAACTGGCTTATCAAGCACAAGCCAAAGGGCAAAAATCACTGATTGCTGAATGGGTATTATTGCGCGCGCTGCGTGACCGTTTAGGTTTTAGCTTTTTAGACTCGGCTGCTACTGGTGGTGCGGCGATGGGGCCCGACTCCTTTAAGTTTTTCCATGCGATAGGGGTGCCGCTGCGCCAACTTTATGGCCAAACAGAAATGTGTGGCGCTTATACGGTGCATTGCGAAGGTGATATTGATTATGACAGTGTTGGTTTTACCTTTGATAACGCGCAAATAAAAGTGATAAACCCAGATGGTGAAGGCGTTGGTGAAATTATCTCAAAAACAGTTGGCATGTTTACCGGTTATCTTAATAATCAAGCCGCTTACGATGAAGATGTCATCGACGGTTGGATGCACACCGGGGACGCCGGATATATCAAAAAATCGAATGGCCATTTGGTCGTGATCGACCGCATAAAAGACATGGCTACGACATCGGGTGGGGTCAGCTATTCGCCGCAGTATATTGAAAATAAATTGAAGTTTTCATCCTTTATTGGTGAAGCAGTGATCCTTGGTAAAGACCGAGCCAATTTAGCGGCGATTATTTGTATTCGTTTTAGTATTGTCGCCAAATGGGCTGAGCAACAAGGGCTTGGCTTTACTAACTATTCTAATTTGTCATGTCAGCCAGAAGTTTATCAAAAACTGCGCGAAGAAATTGAGCTGGTTAACCTAAGCCTACCGCCAGCGCAGCAGATCCATAAATTCATATTGTTATACAAAGAACTCGACGCCGATGACGGTGAGTTAACCCGCACACGCAAGGTACGCCGTGGTGTAGTCGCCGAAAAATACCATGACATTATCGAATCGATTTATAGCGATAACGCCGAAGTTGAGATTGATACCATGATTACCTTCCAAGACGGTAGTCAAACGCGAATTCAAACCACCTTGAAGGTTGAAACATTAATCGAGTTTAGCGAGCTTGAATCATTACAGCCACGGAGACATGCCTCATGAATTTTGAACTGCTCACGCAATTGGTCGTTAACGGCTTAATTGTTGGATTACTCTACGGGGTGGTCGGAATGTGCTTTGTATTAGTCTACAAATCAACTCAAATAGTCAACTTTGCCCAAGGCGAGTTTTTGTTAATTGGCGCTTGGGTCTGTTGGGCATTTTTGGTCTATTTAGAGTTGCCGTTTGTGATTGGCTTTGTCTTAACCTTAGTGTTCATGGCTGGTTTTGGCATGTTACTGCAAATGATTGTGCTACGACCGATGATTGGTGAACCGACGATATCCGTGATTATGGTGACGATTGGCCTGTCAATTTTCTTTCAAGCGTTGATCAAATGGATTTTTGGGGTGTCAGCCGAAAGTTATCCGCGGGTTTTTAGTCAGCAAACGGTTGAAATATTAGGCCTGCAAGTCGAAACCGCCTATTTAATGAGTACCGGTTTTGCGTTGATTATTATGGCAGCATTTTACGTATTCTTTAAATACTCAAAGCAAGGATTGGCAATGCGAGCCACGGCTTTTGACCAGCAAGTTGCGCAAAGTCTTGGCATATCGGTAAAGCGGGTCTTTGCAATGAGTTGGGCGATTGCAGCGACCGTTTCGGCGACTGCAGGGGTGGTTATTGGCATGGTTAATGGTGTCTCGCATTCGCTGTCAGCGATTGGCATTAAGGTGTTTCCGGCGGTTATTCTCGGTGGCTTAGACTCAATTATTGGCGCGATTGTCGGTGGTTTAATTATTGGCGTGTTAGAAAATGTCGCCGAATTTGTCGATGGTCAGTACCTTCATTGGGGCAACCTTTATGACATCGCACCCTTTTATGTCTTGTTGATTATCCTATGGTTTAAACCGTACGGACTGTTTGGCACCAAAGACATTGAACGGATTTAAGCTCAGATCTGAACTTATTTAACTCAAATGAGTTACTAGAAATTAATCGAATAATTAAGGTATCTATTTACCGTAACCTGTAGCTGTTCATTGCGACAAATGACATGACGCTCAATAGTTACTCATTAGGAATATATTATGTCGACGACATCGATGCGACCGTGCGGGGATTTTCGCACCAGTTATAAGCAAGATAATACAATTTTTGAAACAAAATTTATCTGGGCCAGCGCTTGCGCGTTGATTGTGGCGCTGTGTTTTGCGCCGCTAGTGTTAGACGAATACTACCTCAGTATCTTCATTCAGATAGCTTACTTTGGCGTCGCGGCACTCGGGCTCAATATTTTAGTGGGTTTTACCGGCCAAATTTCATTAGGTCACGGCGCCTTTTTTGGTTTTGGCGCTTTTGCCTCGGCCTGGCTTAATACCGTGCAAGGCATTCCGGTTCTTTTCGCTATTCCACTGGCTGGTTTCATGACCAT
Organism: Gammaproteobacteria bacterium; assembly: GCA_013214945.1. Lineage (NCBI taxonomy): Bacteria > Pseudomonadati > Pseudomonadota > Gammaproteobacteria > Gammaproteobacteria bacterium. The sequence goes on along the minus strand of JABSRT010000017.1, from coordinate 100,910 downwards.
GGCAGTTGGCATGATGTTTGGATTGCCAGCGGCGCGGATTAAAGGCTTGTATTTAGCGATTGCGACCTTGGCTTCACAATTTATTATTGAAGACTTTTTTGCCCGTGCTAACTGGTTCTCTGGTGGCTCGTCGGGTGCGTTAGCCGAGCCGGTCACAATTTTTGGTTATGTTTTTGATACCGACCAAAGTTTTTTCTACATCGCGTTATTTACCTTAGTAACTATGTACATTTGGGCCAGTAATTTAATGCGAAGCCGTGATGGTCGCGCGTTTGTGGCGGTTCGCGATCATTATCTTTCGGCTGAAATTATGGGCATTAACCTGACTAAATATCGCTTACTGTCCTTTGGTATTTCGGCGTTTTATGCCGGTGTTGGCGGCGCATTATATGGTCACTATTTGGGATATGTGTCGGCAGAAGGCTTTACCATTATGCTGTCAATTCAATTTTTGGCGATGTGTATTATTGGCGGCCTTGGCTCAATAAAAGGCACGCTAATGGGCGTGATATTTATGGTGTTATTGCCGGAAGGGCTTGAAGGCATGGTTGGTCTGATGAAGGAAACAGATTGGGGCAATATTCCTGCGGTCGTCGATGGCATTGCTTATTTAAAAGAGATGGCGGTTGGTGCTGCGATTATTTTGTTTTTAATTTTCGAACCCGAAGGCTTAGCCCATCGCTGGCAGCAGATTAAAAATTATTGGAAATTTTATCCATTTGCTTATTGATTTGAAATGAATTTTTAAAGTCGCATTAAAATCGTTGCAACTAGGGGCGGTTTAAATGCAATAACAACCCACAATAAACTGATAAAAACACAGGAATGTTATTATGTCTCAGGTATTTAATCATAGAAATGTTGGTCAAGTTAACTTTGCTCTATCAAAAATTGCGACCGCAGTTTTTGTAACGACAATGAGTTTAGCCGCGGTCTCAGCCCAGGCTAAAGACTCTGTTTTTGTTGGCCACCTCGCAGATTTGTCGGGGCCAACGGCCTTCGTTGGTAAGTATTATGCCAATGGAGTGCGTGATTCATTGGCGTATATCAATGCTAATGGTGGCATTGATGGCACGACGTTAGAATTTGAAACCATCGATTATGCGTATAAAGTACCGCAAGCGATCGGTGCCTATAAAAAGTGGAAAAGTCGCAAAAAAATGGTTGCGATGCAAGGGTGGGGTACCGCTGATACTGAAGCGTTAATCACCTTTGTTGCAAAAGATAAAATTCCGGTATATTCAGCGTCTTATTCCGGCCACTTAACCGATCCAACCGGTAAAAACCCACACACCAAAAAACCGGCCCCTTATAACTTCTTTTACGGCGCCTCCTATTCCGATTCTTGTCGGGCATTGGTGCAATGGGCTAACGCCGATTGGAAAAAACAAGGCAAGGCTGGCAAACCCAAATTTACCCATATTGGGGCTAATCATCCGTTTCCAAATGCGCCTAAAAAAGCCTGTGCAGAATATGCAACCGAGTTAGGTTTTGAGGTGATGCCGCCGGTGGTAGTCTCAATGAAACCTGGCGACTTTAAAGCCCAGTGTTTAACCCTTAAAAACTCTAAAACAAACTACGGTTATATCGGTAATTTAGGGGGGTCTGTGCTGTCGTTGATTAAATCTTGTAATACGGTTGGCACTAAGTTGCAGTTTATGTCCAATGTTTGGGGTGGCGATAAAAAGACCTTCAGTGCCATTGGCGAAGGGGTTAAAGATTATATTTTTCCCGCGATGACCGCGTTTTGGAATGATAACGTGCAAGGCATGCAATTGGTGCGTGAAATATCAAAGCTATCAGATCCGAGCGGTACCAAAGAGCGTCCTCACCATTATACACGTGGTGTTTGTTCGGTGTTTTTCATGAAAGAAGCGATGCAATGGGCGAAAAATAATGGCGGCATCACTGGTGAAAATATCAAAAAAGGGATGTATGCGGCTAAAAACTGGGAGCCAAAAGGGCTTGAAGGAGTCTGTTTGCCAGCGACTTTGACTGCAGAAGATCACCGTGGTCTTAACACCGTTAATATCTATAAAGGTAATTACAATGGCGGTGATATTAAAATTGAACGCGTTAATCAGATAACGCTTGAACGTCGTGAAGATTGGTTAGGTTACTAGGAATATCGAGTGTTAGCTAAGTGGCATTGTGCCGCTTAGCTCAATTTAACCGATAACTGAGCTTGTTTGTAAGGGAGAGTACTAATGAGTGCTGTGGCAAAAATAGAAACCGCACCGCCAATGCTGGCAATTAATAATATTGAAGTCGTTTACGATGAAGTCATTCAAGTATTACGCGGCGTGACATTAGAAGTGCCCCAAGGGGATATCGTGACGTTGCTTGGACCTAATGGCGCCGGTAAATCAACCACCCTCAAGGCCATTTCTGGGCTGCTACGTAGCGAGTATGGTGAAGTCACTCGCGGTGATATTCATTTCATGGGCGAGCGGCTTGATAAACAGTTGGCAGAAGACATCGTACGCAGTGGTATTTTTCAGGTGATGGAAGGGCGGCGCATTATCGAAGACATGACCAGTTTAGAAAATCTAAAACTGGGTGCTTATACCCGCAGTGATTCTAAAATCGCGCAAGATATCGAAATGGTTTATCACTTTTTTCCACGACTAAAAGAGCGCACTGGTTTAGCCGGTTATTTGTCTGGTGGCGAGCAACAGATGTTGGCGATTGGTCGGGCGCTAATGGCCAGACCCAAAATGATTTTACTCGACGAACCTTCAATGGGCCTATCGCCATTATTGGTTAAAGAGGTATTTAAAATCATTGAACAGATTAATAAAGAGCAGGGCATTACGATTTTACTGGTTGAACAAAATGCTAATTATGCGTTACGTGCCGCCGATTATGGTTACATTATGGAATCGGGGAAAATAGTAATGGATGGCACCGGTGATGAGTTATTAGCGAATGAAGATGTAAAAGAATTCTATCTCGGTGGTGGTAATGAAGAGCGCAAAAGTTTTAAAAATTTAAAATCATATAAACGCCGTAAACGCTGGCTGTAAGGAATAATAAATGAGTGATTTTTTTGACCCCCAAGAATGCCAATCGCCGCCATTACGTGAGGCGAGCTTGCTAGAGCAGCTGCCACAACTTATTGCGAGGGCCACTGCGCATTGTGATTATTATCAGTCGTCACTGGCCGCAATATTACCGGCCCAGATAAATTCACGCGCCAGCCTGGCCACCTTACCTTTATTACGTAAAAGCGATTTAATCGAGCTGCAAGCCAAGCAACGACCTTTTGGTGGCGTTAGTGCTAATAATGCCACCATTGGCCGAATATTTCAGTCGCCAGGGCCAATTTATGATCCGCAAGGTCAAGGTGAAGATTTTTGGCGCACGGGGCGGGCCTTTTATGCCGCGGGATTTCGAGCCGGAGACTTGGTGCAAAATTGCCTGTCATATCATTTAACGCCAGGTGGTTTTATTCTCGATGCTGGGGCTAAAGCTTGCGGCTGTGTGGTGATCCCCGCAGGACCCGGGCAAACCGAACAACAGTTAGCAGTAATTAATGATCTTAAACCTCAAGGTTATTGCGGTACCCCTTCATTTTTAAATATTTTGCGCCAGCAGGGCGATATCAGTTCAATTAAGAAAGCACTGGTAACTGGCGAAGCGCTGCCTGAATCATTACGCATGAGTTTCGAGGAGGACGGTATTAGCGTGTTGCAAGCTTATGCTAGTGCCGATGTGGGATTAATCGCGTATGAGTCCAGTGCCAAAGAAGGTTTGATTGTCAGTGAGGATATTTTACTCGAAATCGTGCGCCCTGGTACTAATCAGCCAGTGGCGCAAGGCGAAGTTGGCGAAGTGGTTATCACCAGCTTTAACCCAGATTACCCGTTAATTCGCTTTGCAACTGGCGACTTGTCGGCGTTGTTGCCAGGCACTAGCCCGTGTGGCCGCACAAATATGCGAATTAAAGGTTGGCTCGGCCGCGCTGATCAAACCACCAAAATAAAAGGCATGTTTGTGCATCCTGCGCAAATTGCAGCGGTTGCTAAGCGACACTGTGACATTGAAAAAGCGCGGCTGGTGGTTACTAATCACAATCACCGTGACCAAATGACCTTGCAAATTTCACTAAGCAGTACTGACTCTGAGCTTGATTTTGGCTTAGTTAGTGCTTCGGTCAAAGCCATTACTAATCTTAACGCGCTAATAGAATTGGTGGCACCTGATGCATGGCTTAACGATGGCAAGGTGATTGACGACCAACGTGATTACACTTAACTAACCAAGTAAGCAACCAAGCAACCAAGCAGTTAAGTACATAACCAAGTAAACAAACTAGTAATTTATCTTTCGTTTACAGTATTTAAATCCTATCTAACCAATCAATAATCAAGTGGCCTTAATAGGTTACTTGGTTACCTTTTTAATTTTCAACTGAAAATCATTCTCATTTGTATTGAAGCGCTGCGTTGTCCTTGCTACCATCAATAAGATTAATAATAAAAAGAGGCAGTCAGATGTTTGGTTTGAGTAAATTGGTAGTAAGTTTAATTTGGGCGTTGTCGATATTTGTATTACTCAGTGGTCCCTCATCGGCCGAACAAGTCAAAAAATTTAAGGTTATTACAACGTTTACTGTGATTGCCGATATGGTGAGAAATGTAGCGGGCGATCGGGCAATCGTATCTTCTATTACCAAACCCGATGCCGAAATACATAATTACCAAACTACACCGGGAGATATCCGCCGCGCTCAAGGCGCAGACTTAATTATTTACAATGGTTTAAACCTTGAGCTGTGGTTTGAAAAATTCTTTAACAATTTAAGCGATGTGCCGCGGGTTGTCGTCACTACTGGCATTGTGCCAATGGGGATTCATCAAGGGCCTTATCGCGGTAAACCCAACCCCCACGCTTGGATGTCGGCCAGCAATGCGCTTATTTATATTGAAAATATTCGTCTTGCTTTGGTTAAGTACGACCCGGACAACCGCGCTGCTTACAATGCTAATGCATCACGTTATGCTAAGCAGGTAAATGCTGCTGTTGCGCCGTTTAAAACAAAACTCGCTGGTTTAACTAAGCATAACAATTGGTTAGTGACCAGTGAGGGGGCTTTTAGTTATTTAGCACGAGATTTTGAGTTACAAGAGCTATTTTTATGGCCAATTAACGCCGATGCACAAGGTACTCCGCAACAAGTACGCCAAGTGATCGACCAAATTCGTCAACATAAAATATCGGTGATCTTTAGTGAAAGTACTGTTTCTGCCAAACCCGCTCAGCAAGTGGCGCGCGAGACGGGTGCAACTTATGCTGGCGTGCTTTATGTTGACTCGCTCAGTACCAGCAATGGGCCAGTGCCAACCTATATTGATTTATTAAAAGTTACCTTGGCAACTATTACTTCGGGTTTGGTGCCTGTGAACGATACTGGGGAGTCTCAATGATGCTTGGATTAGCCGTAAAAGATATTAGTGTCACTTATCGTAATGGTCACAATGCGCTTCATAATACCAGCTTTGACTTGCCTCAGGGCACTATTACCGCGCTGGTGGGCATTAATGGTAGTGGCAAGTCAACCTTGTTTAAATCAATTATGGGTTTTGTCACATTAGCGAAAGGCAGCGTAGAAATATTAGGCATGGCGGTCAATAAAGCGCTTAAGAGTAATTTGGTGGCCTATGTGCCTCAAAGTGAAGAAATAGATTGGAATTTTCCGATCTTGGTTGAAGACGTGGTGATGATGGGGCGTTATGGACACATGAATATGTTTCGTCGCGCCAAGGCTATTGATCATCAATGGGTTAGTACAGCGCTTGAGCGGGTCAATATGAGTGAGTTTCGCCATCGCCAAATTGGCGAGTTGTCGGGCGGGCAAAAAAAGCGGGTGTTTCTAGCGCGAGCACTGGCACAACAAAGTCAGGTTATTTTACTCGATGAACCTTTTACTGGGGTCGATGTTAAAACCGAACAACAGATCATGGCCTTGTTGCGTGAGCTGCGGGCTGAGGGCAAAGTAATTTTGGTCTCGACCCACAATTTAGGCAGTGTGCCTGATTTTTGCGATCGCACGGTGTTAATTAATAAAACGGTATTAGCTTGTGGTCCAACCGAGGAAGTTTTTATACCTGAAAACTTACAACTGGCATTTGGTGGCTCATTGCGGCATTTTGTTCTGGCTGGTAAAGATCTACATACCGATGATGACAAGCGGACCTTAACCGTATTATCGGATCAAGATCGACCGGTGATATTGTATGGTCAAACCAAACAAACACCGGTGTCGAGCAGCTACCAATGATCGAACATCTATTGTTACCATTTCAGTATAACTACATGATAAATGCAATGTTTGTTAGCGCATTAGTTGGTGGGGTGTGTGCTTTTTTATCGGTATATTTAATGCTTAAAGGCTGGTCGCTGATTGGTGATGCTTTGTCTCATTCGATAGTGCCCGGTGTTGCAGGGGCTTATATGCTGGGTTTACCTTTTTCGCTGGGGGCTTTTTTTTCCGGTGGGTTGGCAGCAGCTACTATGCTATTTCTTAGCGAACGCTCGAAGCTAAAAGAAGACGCGATTATAGGGTTAATTTTTAGTTCTTTTTTTGGTTTAGGTTTGTTTATGGTGTCTATCTCACCAACTACGATCAATATTCAAACCATAGTACTGGGTAATATCTTGGCGATTACGCCCAGTGATACAGTGCAATTATTATTGATTGCGGGTATTTCGTTGCTGGTGTTATTGGTTAAATGGCAAGACTTGATGGTGGTTTTTTTTGATGAAAACCATGCACGCAGTATTGGCCTTAACCCCAAGGCATTGAAGATATTATTTTTTACTTTACTGAGCGCCTCAACTGTCGCTGCGTTACAAACGGTTGGAGCTTTTTTAGTGATTGCAATGGTCGTGATCCCCGGAGCAACGGCTTATTTGCTTAGCGACCGTTTTGGCTGGGTGATCATCTTGAGCGTGGCTATCGGTAGTTTAAGCTCACTGCTAGGTGCCTATTTGAGTTTTTATCTTGATGGAGCCACCGGTGGCATCATTGTGGTAACCCAAGCACTACTCTTTTTATTGGCGTTTACCTTTGCGCCAAAGCATGGCTATTTGGCAGCGCGCCGACGAGCACGGCATAGTCTTAAAAAATCACCGGAGTTAACTCATGGATAGTGTAATCACCGAATTACTTGCCCCTTTTAGTTTTGTTTTTATGCAGCAAGCGTTGATTATTGTGGTGCTAGTTGCAGTGCCAACTGCGTTACTTTCTTGTTTTTTGGTTCTTAAAGGCTGGTCATTGATGGGAGACGCTATTTCTCACTCTGTTTTACCGGGCATAGTGATTGCTTATGTGCTAGCGATCCCCTATGCCGTTGGGGCGTTTGTCGCCGGGATTTTTTGCGCGCTGGCGACCGGTTTTATAAAAGATCATTCGCGGCTTAAAGAAGACACGGTAATGGGCATCGTCTTTTCCAGCATGTTTGGCTTGGGATTGGTATTGATGACCAAAATAGAGACGGGGGTTCATCTTGACCATATTTTATTTGGTGATGTGTTAGGCATAAGTTGGCGTGATATCGCAGATGTCAGTGTAATAACCTTGCTGGTATTGGTGTTTATTGTGGTTAAAGGTAAAGATTTACTGGTTTATGTGTTTGACCACCAACATGCCAAAGCGATAGGTTTACCGGTAAAGTGGTTACATTACGGTTTGTTATCAATATTGTCGCTCACCATAGTCGGGGCCCTTAAAGCCGTTGGTATGATTTTAGTGATTGCGTTATTAATTGCGCCAGGCGCAATAGCCTTTTTATTGACCGCTAAATTTAACACCATGATGTGGTTGTCGGTGTTAATTTCGGTAACCTCATCGGTGTTAGGTGTTTATAGTAGTTTTTACCTTGATAGCGCCCCAGCCCCAACGATTATCATGGTGATGTCATTGTGTTTTATCGTGGTGTTTTGTTATACCAGCTATCGAAATAAGCAGATTGCTAATAGAGTAGGGGAAGTGCCTGGCGTGACTCAACCCTAATAATATTAAAACTTAAGCTTATAAAATGAAGCATTAGCTCATAAAATAGGGCTTAGCTTAACTTTGGTCGAGGTGGGCTTGATTGTAGTAATTAAAGCTATTTTTTCCTTGGCCTTTGACCTGATACATCGCACTGTCGGCATGACGCATTAGTTGCGACATGTCGAGACTATCGTCGGGATAAACCGACATGCCAATGCTTAAGGTCAATTTAGTATCATCGCCTGGCACAGGCAGCAATACTTCGATTGAAGCGATAATTTTTTGTGCTATATGGTGACTGTCTTGTAATGTCGTCACTTTGGACAATATGATCAAAAACTCATCGCCGCCAATTCTTGCCACCACATCATCTTGACGGACACAACTGGTTAGCTTGTCTGACACATCAGTTAGTACTTTATCGCCAACATGATGTCCGTAGGTGTCATTAATGAGCTTAAAGTCATCAAGGTCGATAAACATTAACACTACTCGCGTCGCGCTTTGCTGAGCTTGGCTCATTAAGCTTGGTAAAATATCAAGTGCATATTTTCTGGTTTTAAGGCCTGTTAAGCTGTCGTGATCCACTACATGGCGTAATTCTTGGTGTAAATTAGAACGTTCGATCGCATTTTTCTTAAAAATGACTAAGGCATTAGCCATTAATCCAACTTCATCTTTACGGTCGTTGACCGAAATATTGACCGCAAGCTCGTTATTTGACAGCTTATCCATCATTCGGGTCATGGCGACAATCGGTTGCGAAATATCAGTGGCGAGTAAATAACCCAGTAAACAGATAACGGATGCTATCAGCACGCCGCTGATTAATAGAAAGTTGCTTAAGGTATAAACCGGCTGCATAACTTCAGCGTGATCAATTTCAACCAACATTGCCCAACGTGTCCCCAGAAAATCAATCGGAGTATAAGCAGAAAAAACTGAGATATTGCGATAGTCGCTGATAATGTCAATGCCGCTTCTTCCTTGCAGTGCTTGAACCACTGAGCTGGTTTCGACTTTTTTAACCAGAATACTGCGATTGGTTAAAAATCGAGAGTTACTGCGCAGTAATAAATCCTGGCCGACTAAATAAGTTTCCCCGGTTGAGCCCATGCCCGCAGTAACTTGCATAATATTATCGAGTGGTTCAATCGGCATTTGATAAATAACAACGCCCAGATAATTGTGTTGATGATCAAATACCGAGGCCCCAATAAAGCTGGCTGGTTTGTTGCCACTTGGGGCATAAGTGGTAAAATCGGCAAAGATTAATTTGCCAACTTCAGGCTTGGCGTTTATCTGTTTAAATACCGACGCAAGCTCGGTACTGCGCCAAGGACCGGTTAAAAGATTGGTGGCATAATCGGATTCTTTGTTGACGGTGTAAACCAAGTTGCCGTTGGTATCGATTAAAAAGAAATCGTAAAAAGAGCGACTTTCGAGCATATTTTTAAAAATAGGATGATATTGGTAATGTACTTGGCTATACCTGCTGCTATCAGTTGCCGATAACAAGGCACCTTTTTGACCCGCTTTATAAGGGTTACGCTCAATGTACAATTGCTGTAAATAACGTTCTCGTGTTGGCGGCAGTTTGTTCCACGCGATACTGAAATCATTTAAGGCATTAATGACCAGTGGGCTTTGGGCATGAAACTTAGTTTTATGTTCTATATTATAGAAATATTGCTCTAAGGTAGACTTTCTCGATTCTAACAGCGCCACTAATTTTTCTTGAGCCGCTAGTTTCATGCTGTCAGTGGTATTAATAAAAGCAATGACCCCGGTAGCTATAGCCGATAGCAGCGCCAGTGAGATCATAACCATTGGAAACTTTCGGGTGATTTTTACATCTTTTAACATAACATTCCAAGTAAGATAAAGATCCAATACATTTGGCTCTGTTGTACTAAAGTGTTGCCACTTGAACAGCAAGTCGCCGTAAATCCATCCGTGGAGGCTCCGGACCAGCATCCATGCTGCTCAAGCTTGCTTTATCAAACACCAACACTTTCAATTAGTTGTAAAGCTAGCTACATTTAAGGTGAACAGAGCCAATACATTTAACTCTAAGTTATGACAAATAGAGCGTTATTTCAACTAAGTTCCTTGTTAGTCTGCTGGTATTTAGTCGAGCGACTTAGCTGTCTTTTAACCAGCTTAAACCTGGCTAAAGACTAAGCGCGGCATGGCGAGGTTTGTACTTAAGGCTGCTGAGTAAATAGACGAACAATGGGCGATAAGTTAATTAGTATAAGTTAGTTCAATTAAGGGATTGGCACAGCCGCCTTACACTGGCATTATGTTTGGCTTTGTAGTTACTGATAACCCGAGGAAATGTATGGATTCCCTAACGCTTCAACCGATTCAATCTGTCAATGGCACCGTCAATTTACCTGGCTCTAAAAGTCTGTCGAATCGTGCTTTATTATTAGCCGCGCTGGCTACAGGGACAACCCATATTAAGAATTTGCTCGACAGTGACGATATCCGTCACATGTTAGATGCGTTAACGACTCTTAATGTTAAATACCAATTATCTGACGATCGCAGCGAGTGTATTGTCGAAGGTAATGGTGGGCCAATTGATTTTAATGGCGACTGCGAAATGTATCTTGGCAATGCCGGCACGGCCATGCGACCTTTGTGTGCCGCTTTATGTTTAGGCCAAGGCACTTTCACCTTAACGGGTGAACCGCGGATGTCAGAACGGCCAATCGACAGTCTAGTTGAAGCGCTTACTGCAATGGGCGCCGATATTAGCTACCATGATTTCGATGGTTTTCCACCGCTAACCATCAAAGGTACTGGCTTAAAGGGCGGTAAAGTTGCGATTGATGGTACGGTTTCAAGTCAGTTTTTAACCGCTTTCTTAATGGCGGCACCTTTAGCTCAAGGCGATATAGAAATTGAAATTGTCGGTGAACTGGTTTCAAAACCTTATATTGAAATCACTCTTGATCTGATGCAAAAATTTGGCATTGCAGTCAGCCATAAAAACTTGCAAAGCTTTCATATCAAAGGTGGTCAAACTTATATCGCGCCTGGTGAATTACATGTTGAAGGTGATGCTTCATCAGCCAGCTATTTCTTGGCCGCTGCTGCCATTAAAGGCGGTAGCGTTACCGTTACCGGTATTGGCAGTGATTCAGTGCAAGGCGATATAAAATTTGCCGATGTGTTGGAGAAAATGGGCGCAAAAGTATCGTGGCAGCCTAATTCAATTACGGTAACAGCAGGTAAACTTCAGGCTGTTGATATGGACATGAACCATATTCCTGATGCGGCAATGACAATTGCCACCACCGCGCTATTTGCCAGCGGCACTACCACTATCCGTAATATATATAACTGGCGGGTAAAAGAAACGGATCGTTTAGCTGCGATGGCCACCGAATTACGAAAAGTAGGTGCTATAGTTGATGAAGGGCATGACTACATTAGCATTACGCCACCGACTCAACTGACCGAAGCGGCAATTGATACCTATAATGACCATCGAATCGCGATGTGTTTCTCATTAGTGGCGTTAAGTGATACGCCAGTGACCATTAATGATCCCGGTTGCACGTCGAAAACATTTCCGACATATTTTGAATGCTTTAGTGCTGTTTGTGGCAAATAAATAAGTTATATGACTGAAATGTTAGTCACGAAAGTGATTAAATTTTGGTTAATCGTATCCTCAGCGACATTTGTGCTGTAGAATTTGCCGCGAAATTTGCAGCGCAACCTATAACAAAAAAATAACATTGGGTCCTTGCGCTGCTGCAGACAACAAAAGGAGCAAGGTATGGCGGCTGTTTTGCCTATAATAACTATTGACGGTCCTAGTGGCGCTGGCAAAGGAACCATCGCGCGCTTACTAGCGGATAAGCTCGGTTGGCCATTACTCGACAGTGGTGCTATCTATCGCGTACTCGCCTTGGCAGCTATCCATCATAATGTTGAACTTGATAATGAAGAAGCACTGACGCCATTGGCTGGGCATCTTGATGTCCGTTTTGCCAGTGAAAATGGTTCGATCAAAGTGGTGCTCGAAGGTGAAGACGTTTCACGCGAAATTCGCAGTGAAAAAATTGGTAATGCGGCATCGAAAGTAGCGGCGTTTCCCCGAGTTCGTGAAGCGTTATTACGCCGTCAACGAGCGTTTCTAACGGCTGATGGCTTGATTGCAGATGGCCGTGATATGGGAACGGTGGTGTTCCCCACCGCTCCGGTCAAGTTATTTTTAACCGCCAGCGCTCAAGAGCGTGCCGAACGCCGCTTTGCACAGTTGCAAGAAAATGGCTTTGATGCTAATATTCATTCCCTTTTAAGTGAAATTAATGAGCGTGATGAACGTGATCGCAACCGTGTTGTGGCTCCGTTAGTTCCCGCTGATGATGCACTTGTTGTGGATTCGACTGGCTTGACGATTGACGAAGTATTATCTGTTGTGATTAAACACGCAGCTGGTTCTTTCGATTTTAATCGAGCTGGTTAAAAAAACCTAATTACTCATTCAAGGATGAAAGAGTATTAATTAACAACCCCGTTGTCGCCGGATTGCGTCGATGGATTGAAAATGTGAATTTAAAACATGACTGAATCTTTTGCTCAACTATTCGAAGAGTCTCTGTTACAACTAGAAACTCGCACTGGCGCTATTGTTAAAGGTACTGTAATCCGTATCGAACGTGGTACTGTACTTGTAGACGCAGGTCTAAAATCAGAAAGCCCAATCCCAGCTGAACAATTCAAAAACGCTCTTGGCGAACTTGAAGTATCTGTTGGCGACATCGTTGACGTTTGTATCGATGCTATCGAAGATGGCTTCGGCGAAACTCAACTTTCTCGTGAAAAAGCTAAGCGCCATGAGTCTTGGGGTGTTCTTGAGAAGGCTTTCGAAGAGCAAGAAACTATCGTTGGTGTTATCAACGGTAAAGTTAAAGGTGGTTTCACTGTTGAAGTTAACACCATCCGTGCTTTCTTACCTGGTTCATTAGTAGACGTTCGTCCAGTTCGTGATACTTCTCACCTTGAAGGCAAAGAACTAGAATTCAAAGTTATCAAACTTGATCAAAAGCGTAACAACGTTGTTGTTTCTCGTCGCGCAGTTATCGAAACTGAAAACAGTGCAGAACGTGAAGAACTACTTGCAAGCTTGCAAGAAGGTCTTGAAGTTAAAGGTATTGTTAAGAACCTTACTGACTACGGCGCGTTCGTTGACCTTGGCGGTATCGATGGTCTACTACACATTACTGATATGGCTTGGAAACGTGTTAAGCACCCAAGCGAAATCGTTACTGTTGGTGATGAAATCAACGTTCGTGTACTTAAGTACGATCGTGAAAAGACTCGTGTATCTCTTGGTCTTAAGCAAATGGGTGAAGATCCATGGGTTTCAATCGCTGGTCGTTTCCCAGAAGGCACCAAGCTTACTGGTCGCGTAACGAACTTAACTGACTACGGCTGTTTCGTTGAGATTCAAGAAGGCGTTGAAGGTCTAGTACACGTTTCTGAAATGGATTGGACTAACAAAAACATCCACCCAAGCAAAGTTGTTAGCTTGGATGATACTGTTGAAGTTATGGTTCTTGACATCGACGAAGAACGTCGTCGTATCTCTCTAGGTCTTAAGCAATGTATCGCTAACCCTTGGTCAGAGTTCTCTTCTAAGTTCGCTAAAGGCGATCGCGTTTCTGGTAAGATCAAATCAATCACTGATTTCGGTGTATTCATTGGTCTTGACGGCGGCATCGACGGTCTTGTTCACCTTTCTGACATTTCTTGGAATGTTTCTGGTGAAGACGCAGTTCGTGAATTCGCTAAAGGCGACGAAATCGAAGCTGTTGTTCTTGCAGTTGACGCTGAGCGTGAACGCATTAGCCTTGGTATCAAGCAATCTGAAGACGACCCGTTCAATAACTACCTAGCAGACAACAAAAAAGGTGCTATTGTTAATGGTAAGGTAACAGCGGTTGACGCTAAAGGCGCTACAATTGAACTAGCTGAAGGCGTTGAAGGTTACATCCGTGTTGCTGATATTTCACGTGACCGTGTTGAAGATGCTTCTACTGAGCTTAAAGAAGGTCAAGAAGTTGAAGCTAAGTTCGTTGGTGTTGATCGTAAAAACCGCGTTGTTAGCTTGTCAATCCGTGCTAAGGATGAAGCTGAAGAGAAATCTGCAGTTGATAACCTAAATAAAGCCGATGATAGCTTCTCTTCTAACGCAATGGCAGACGCGTTCAAGAAAGCAAACCGTGACTAATACGTGAAGTAACTGTTGCGAAGTACAGCTTTTTAGCTTAACTTCGTAACATCTATCATGGTATAGCGATAAGGAAGGTTTATGACTAAGTCGGAATTAATCGAAAGATTAGCACTGAAACAACTACACAAGTCGGCAAAGGATATCGAATTAGCCGTCAAAGAAATGCTGGATTTGATGGCAAATACGCTATCTGAAGGCGATCGAATTGAAATTCGTGGCTTTGGCAGTTTTTCGTTACATTACCGGGCTCCTCGTGTAGGACGTAATCCAAAATCAGGTGAAACAGTGGATTTAGGATCGAAATACGTTCCTCACTTTAAACCTGGTAAAGAATTACGAGAACGAGTCAATGCCAGTCTTAATGCATAAAATTGTTAAAATTTAATGCATCGTCGTATTAAAAAGCAGCCTTAGGGCTGCTTTTTTATTGCGTCAATTTTAACAACCCGAGTTCTGGACAAATTCGCTTATCCGGTACTCAAGTTTAATAATACCAATCCCATTAATTAAGTGACCACCTGTGCTTGATAAAACCCATTAATCGGGCGTTGCTCTCATTCCTAATAGCTCGCTATTACTCAATCGAGCGCCTTGCCTGAATTAATTTTATCCACGCACAACAAGATCATAAATTTAATGTAATTGGTATAACTTCATAAAGAAATCATATTCTTTGCTAGCGATTTCGGATGTTTTCTTAGATAATGAAAGCTATTAGACGAGGATAGATCACAGGAGAGTTTATGAAAACAATTTTTGCAACCTTGATTGTTGTGATATTTTTTGCTGCGGCAATGATTTTTAGTACCAGCAATACCGCCACTGTACCGATTAATTATTTGATTGCTCAAGGCTCTTTTAACGTTAGTACGGTTATTGGCGTCGCCTTTTTGTCCGGATTCCTATTGTGTTGGTGTATTTTTTATTCGCTGTATCTTGGGGTTAAATTTAAATTAAAATCGACCACCAAAAAGTTAACTAAAGCTGAAAAAGACGTTGCACTACAAAAGGAAAAATTGCTGACTAATGCTTGAACTGCTGTTTCTTTTGCTGCCTGTAGCGGCAGCTTATGGTTGGTACATGGGCCGGCGCAGTGCTGGTCATCAACATCAGCGCGATGTTAAAGACTATTCCAAAAGTTATTCTGCAGGACTAAATTATCTATTGTCTGACCAGCCCGATAAAGCGGTCGATCAATTTATTGCTTTGGTTGAAGTCGACAAAGATACTATTGAAACTCATCTTGCCTTAGGAAAGTTATTTCGCCAACGAGGCGAGATTGACCGTTCTATCCGGGTTCATCAAAATTTATTGGCTCGCCCCTCATTATCACCAGAGCACCATGAAACGGCGCTCTTTGAATTAGCCCATGATTATTTGCAAGCGGGTTTGATTGATCGCTGTCTGGATTTATTTTCTGATCTAGCCAGTAGTGAGACTTATGGTGATAAGTCTTTAGGTCATTTACTGTCAATTTATCAATCGACCAAAGAATGGGATAAGGCCGTTGCTGTGGCCAAGCAATTAATAAATCGTGGCCAGCATGTGGTTAAAGTTTCATTGGCACATTTTTATTGCGAGCTGGCAGACAGCTCTGCAGAGCAAAAAACCTGTTTAAATTATTTAAAACAGGCACTCAAAACTGACGAAAACTGTATTCGAGCACGATTGGCGATTGGGCGAATTTATCTCGACAGCAATCAATTAACAGATTGTCAGCTATTACTCGACCAACTGTTGGGGCAAGACATTGATTATTTTCGAGAAGTACTGCCGCTGTTTATCGAATGTTACCAACGCCGAGATCAACAACAAACCCTGATTCAAAAGCTCGATGACGCCTTGCAAAAAGGTGCGGGCATCGCAACATTATTAGCTAAAATTGAGATTATGCGCCCGACGTTATCGCAGCAACAGGTTGAACAGGAAATTACCGATCATTTGGTTGATAAACCAAGCATTAAAGGTTTTTATGAGCTGATGAATTATCAGCTTAGTGACGCCGAAGATGGCCGTGCTAAAGAGAGTCTGCAACATTTAAATTTGCTCGTTGGTGAGCAGCTAAAAATAAAACCCGCTTATCGCTGTCGTGGTTGTGGCTTTGAAGCAAAAAATATTCATTGGCAATGTCCTTCATGCCTAGCATGGGGCACGATAAAGCCAATTCGCGGGATCGATGGTGACTAACTCCAGCCTTATCACACTTTCCCGCAGTCAATCTTAACGTTAGTAATTAGATAATTTATAGAGGAATACCATGAGTAACCAATCGAAAGTTGTAGTAGCACTTGATTTTGATAATCAGCAACAGGCACTCGACTTTGTCGCAACTATCTCGCCAGACAGCTGCCGCTTAAAAATAGGCAAAGAAATGTTTACCTATTTTGGCCCTGACTTTGTCAAAACATTGGTTGGTATGGGATTCGACGTTTTTCTTGATTTAAAATTTCATGATATTCCTAACACGGTCGCTAAAGCCGTTACTGCAGCTGCGGAACTTGGGGTATGGATGGTTAATGTTCATGCAACTGGCGGCGCTAACATGATGAAGGCGGCAGCTAAAGCTCTGCAACCTTATGGTAACAAAGCACCATTGCTGATTGCTGTCACCGTGCTGACCAGTATGGAAGAGTCGGAACTTGCCTTAATTGGCGTTGAAACTACCTTAGCTGCTCATGTGACCAAGTTAGCGACTTTAGCTAAAGACTGTGGTCTTGATGGCGTAGTGTGCTCGGCACAAGAAGCTACTCGGTTAAAAGCTGAACTTGGTCAGGACTTTTTGTTAGTTACTCCGGGTATTAGACCCGCTGGTAGCGCGGTTGGCGATCAAAAACGTATTATGACTCCCTTGCAAGCAGTGCAGGCTGGCAGTGATTATTTAGTGATTGGTCGACCTATTACGCAAGCAACAACTCCTGCGCAAGTGTTGCAGCAGATTAATAGCTCATTACTCTAAATATTGGAGTATTCGTTTGATAATTGAAGCCTGTTGCAATGCAACGGGCTTTTTTATGGCCAAATGTTAAATAGTTACCAACAGTAGTTAACATTCGTTGCTTATTCTGGTATAAATTAAAACGTATGTTTTAAAAGGGCGTTTAGCCCAACGTCTAATTATTTAAGGAATCACCCAATGACTGAATTTAAGCCACCGCTAACCGACATGAGTTTTTTACTAAATAAGGTGTTTGATGTTTCGACTTTGTGGCAGGGTATCCCAAAGCTAAATGAAACAGTTGATATTGATACGGCCGAAGCTATTTTACAAGAGGCTGGTAAATTAGCTTCCGATCTTATTGCGCCCTTAAACCGTAGTGGTGATGAAGAAGGTGCTCAGTGGAATAATGGGGTGGTAACAACACCAGCAGGCTTTAAAGAAGCGTACAAGACCTTTGCTGAAGGTGGCTGGAGTGGGTTGTGTGGTGATCCTGAGTTTGGTGGCATGGGCATGCCTAAAATGTTGGGTGTCTTGTTTGATGAGATGATGTATGCCGCCAATTGTTCATTCGCGTTATACCCAGCGCTATCTTCTGGTGCATGTTTAGCACTTAATGCCCATGGTAGCGATGAACTCAAAGAAAAATACCTGCCTTCGCTATACAGTGGTCGTTGGGCTGCCTCGATGTGTTTAACCGAACCTCATAGTGGCACTGATTTAGGACTTATTCGAACTAAAGCTGTTCCTAATGGAGATGGAAGTTACCAAGTTAGTGGGACCAAAATTTTCATTACGGGTGGTGATCAAGATTTAAATGAAAATATTATTCATTTAGTACTGGCGAAATTACCGGATGCAGCACCAGGTGCGCGTGGTATTTCGCTATTTTTAGTGCCTAAAATCAATGTTGAAGATGACAAGCTAACTACGGGAAATAATGTCAGTTGTGGTTCTATAGAACATAAAATGGGCATTAAAGGTTCGGCAACTTGTGTGATGAATTTCGATCAGTCACAGGGTTATTTAGTTGGTGATGCTGGCAAAGGCCTCGCCTGCATGTTTACCATGATGAACTATGAACGTCTGTCGATTGGTATTCAAGGCATTGGTTGTGGTGAAATGGCCTATCAAGGTGCGGCTGAATATGCCAAAGAGCGTTTACAAAGCCGCGGTGTTGGCGCGCTAAAAGATCCAACGCTTGCTGCCGACCCAATTGTTGTACATGGTGACGTCCGCCGAATGTTGTTAACAGCGCGGGCGAACAATGAAGCGAGCCGAGCTTTTGCCTTGTATATTGCCAAGCAGCTAGATATTGTAAAATTTAGTGATGATAAATCTGCCGTTGTTAAAGCCAATTCGTTAGTTGCTTTACTGACACCGGTCGCAAAGGCATTTTTCACTGACTTAGGCTTGGAATCTACGGTGTTAGGACAGCAGGTTTATGGTGGACATGGCTATATTCGTGAATGGGGTATGGAACAACTCGTGCGTGACGTGCGCATTGCGCAGATATATGAAGGCACCAACGGCATTCAGGCACTCGATTTAATTGGTCGTAAAGTTGCAATGAATAAAGGCGAAGATTTTGCTGTTTTTGCTCAAGATATTCGCGAAGAAATCGCGCAGTTTGAGCAAAGTGACTTGAGCGATACTAGCCGTTTAAGAGCGATGTTTACTCAATTGAGCAGTTCACTAGAAGAGTTGGAGCAATTAACTAATATTATCTTAGATCGCGCCAGTGATGGTAATGAACTAAATGGTAACGCTGTCGACTACTTAAATGCGTTCGGATATACCGCGTTCGCGTTTATGTGGTGCAAAATCTCAGTTGCTGCGGCTAAAGAGCAGCAAAGTGACGATAATCCGTTTTATGAAGGTAAGCTAGCAGTGGCTGACTTTTTCTTTGCCCGTTTATTACCTCGTCAACAAGCACATATCGGCGCAGTTAAATCTGGTGTTAGCACATTAATGGCACTGCCTAACGACATGTTCTAAATATTTGTTGTGCGATATAAAGCCGGCACTTCGATGCCGGCTTTTTTGATCTTACGGTATTATTTTAAGATGTAATTTTAATGTGTTAGCCCGTGATAATAGGGCCAGCATCGGAGTATCGACACAGATATAAAAGGGTTCAAGACTTGAAACCTTGCGTTAGCAATGCAGCTATTGCTATTGATATTATATTTTCAGATCTTGCTAATTCCAGCGTAAAAATATTGTCAGCTCGCAGCTAAGTTGGATCTAGGCTCATAACAAATCGAACGTTCAGGAGTTTGATAAAATAACAACGCTACTTAATTGTACGTGTGGCTTAACATAACGAAAAACGCCAATCAATATGATTGGCGTAGTTAAAGTCTTAATTATCAGAAGTTAGCAATAAGCTATCAGGAATAAGCGATTGCGGGCAACCACAAGGCTATTTCTGGCCAGAATATTAAGAGGACCAAGGCAAATAATTGCAACCCAATGAACGGCATTACACCTTTGTAGATATCAATCAACTTGATATCTGGCGGACAAACGCCTTTTAAATAAAACAGGGCAAAGCCGACGGGGGGGGTTAAGAAGGAGGTTTGCAGTGTCATGGCAACGAGCATTACAAACCAGACCATTTTAGGGTCGTCGACCACGCCATAACCATTGATAGCAATATCTAACGCGCCAATAACCGGTGCCAACAAAGGTAATACAATTAAGGTGATTTCAATCCAATCAAGGAAGAAGCCAAGGAAAAATACCACTAACAAGATAAAGGCTATGATTCCGTAAGGACCAAAAGGAAGGCCAGTTAGGAAAGACTCAATCACTTCATCGCCGCCTAATTCTCGTAACACTAAAGAGAACAAACTCGCACCGATAAATATGGCAAAGATGTATGAGGTGGTATTCATGGTGTTGTGCATTACATCTTTGAGTACTTTAAAACTGAACCTTTTGTTATACATTGCCAAAAGAGTTGCGCCCAATGCGCCAACGCCTGACGCTTCTGTTGGGGTGGCAATACCGGTAAATATTGAACCTAACACGCTAAAAATTAATAGCAGCGTTGGGATAATAGCTTTGAGCACTCTAACAACGGTTGCGAATGTCACCGGCTTAGCATCTGCAGGAATAGGTGCTGCTTTTGGGTTAACCATACCGACGATTAGAATATACAAAATATATAACAAACCTAACATCAAACCAGGAAAGACCGCGGCCATAAACAGATCGCCAACACTTAACCCAAGTTGGTCAGCCATGATCACCAGCATGATGCTTGGTGGAATTAGAATGCCTAAGGTGCCCGCACTCGCTATCGTGCCCAAAGCCAAGGTTTTAGAATAACCTTGCTTTTGCATTGCCGGCAATGACATCACTGCCAGTAATACGACTGATGCACCGATGATGCCAGTTGAAGCAGCTAAGATAATACCAATCGAGGTTACCGTAATGGCTAAACCGCCATGAACTCGACCAAATAACTCTTGCATTGAGATCATTAAACGCTCGGCCACGCCAGATTTGTCTAACATGATGCCCATGAAAATGAACATCGGCAGCGCGACGAGAATCCAATTGCCCATTATTTGATAGACACGATTAACGATTAAACCCAAGGTTTGGAAATCGAGTCCGGTCATTGAGTCCCAGTGTTCGTCTGAATAACCGGCGACAAAAGTGAACAGCACGCCAACACCCGCCAGAACATAGGCTACGGGAATACCAGTAAACAATAGCAAGATAAAACTGCCGAACATCGACAGTACTAATATTTGATTTATATCCATTATTTATCTCCTCGTAGCAATAACGTCGTGTCTCTAATCAGACGCGAAATGCTCGATAATGCGAAAAATGCCATGCTCAAGGGGATAGCTGATTTAATTAACCATCGAAACGGCAAACCCGAAGGTGACTCAGATGACTCGCCGGTACGCCAAGCATCGGCCACAAAATCTAAACTATGGATAAATACAATGTAGATAAAGGGAAGTACGAAAAATAGCACCCCAATAATGTCAATAATATATTTGGTTCTTTGACTGAAATTTGAATAGAGTAAATCAACCCTGACATGCGCATTATTGACTTGCGCATAAGCCAAACCAAACATTACTCCAATGGCATACAAGTGCCACTGTAACTCTTCGAGCCAGATTTGGCCGTTGGCAAAGCCTTTACGCAAGAAAACTTGGGTAATAATCACAAGAATGAGTAAAACATAAACCCAGGCTACCGAGTGACTAACTTTCTTAATAAAGTTGTCGAGAGCATCAGCGATGGGCACTGGCGGCTGCATCTTGATATTATTCACAATGTTTCTCCAAAAAATATCGCCACTAACAAGTCCTTTAGAAAAATGGCTTACGTTCGTCCTGAACAAAAAAAGGCCTCAAAGATTGAGGCCAGACTATATATCTAACAATTAACGAGTTTTACGAGGTAAGAAAGCGTTTTCTTCCCATAAGTCATAGTTGGCTCTAAATTGAGATAAATCGGTGTAAACCTTATCAAAGAACTTATCTTCTTTTTTCATGTTTGCAGCCACTTCATTCCAGCTATTTTCAAAGTGACCTAACATTTCATCACTCCAGTAACGGATTTCAACACCTTTGTCAGCGTAACCTTTCATGACATCAAATTGTGATGCTTCACCTTCGGCAATTGACTGCGCCATTGACGCTTTACACGTGGTGTTGACAAGTGAACGCTGGGTTTTGTCCATTTTTTTCCAAGTATCACCATTAATCAACAGTTCGAAGATCGTGGCTTGTTGATGCCAACCAGGGAAGTAATTGAATTTAGCTATCTTGTGCAGGCCTAACAATTGATCTATCGCAGGTTGTGAAAATTCAGAAGCATCGATTGCACCTTTTTCAAGTGCGCCGAAGATTTCACCACCAGGTAATTGAACGGTACCAACTCCTAAGTTTTCCATTACTTTAGCACCAAGGCCGAAGAAACGGATGTTAAGACCTTGCAGATCTTCTAGCTTATCAATTGGCTTTTTGAACCAACCAGATGTTTCAGGCGAGATAATGGCACATGGAATAACATGTACGTTGTAACCGGCTTGATCATACATTTCTTGATATAACTTTAGGCCATTACCGTAATACATCCATGCCATGTACTCGCCCGCTTCTGGGCCAAAAGGTACTGCTGAAAATAAAGAAGCTGCAGGAATTTTACCTTGCCAGTAACCCGCCGTAGCATAACCAGAGTTTACTTTGCCCGAAGAAACCGCATCAAGAATTTCTTTGGCACCCACTAGTTTGCCAGGCTCATAAATTTTCATTTTCAGATTGCCACCACTAATCACTTTCAACTCTTCAGAAACCCATTTAATAGGGGTACCTAAGGCTGGTAAGTGTGAGCCAAAAGCAATTGGCGTTTTTAGTAATAATTTGTCGGCAGCTATTGCAGGTGCAGCAATAGTTGTTGCTGCAAGTACTGCAACAACGAGTGCTTTTTTATTAAATTTCATGGTGACGCTCCGTTTATTTATAGTTACATCTAATTGTAAATTTATTGTTATTAATAGGTAGCTAGTTTGCTAGTTGATAGTATCTAATGTTGCGGACAGGTGTTATTGGCATGACTACGTATTTTGACTAAGTAATACTACGTAATATGCTCCAGCAGCTATAATTTGAGCAGTATCTAGGCTGGTTAACAGTAATAAGTCTCAATTACAAAGTGATAGTGCTATATTAGCGCGCGAGACTTTAGGTAAGAAATTGGATAAAGAGTTTATAATGAAATTTAATATGACGGGTTTAATCGCTTGTTTTTTGTTGTCGGCGTGCAGTGCGGTAGAAAATCACTCTCAAGCTGAAGTGACAACACCGCTCAGTAAGGCCCAAGTTAGTCCGAATGTAACCGAATCTGTGGGCAGTTCTTCAGCGATAAAAAAAACTGATAAGCTCAGGCCTGCTTGTGGTTTCTCACCACCGGTCCGTGATATGGACAAAATAAGGACGATGTTAATTAATGCAGACGAGATTGATCCTACACTTAGTCGTGAGCAACAAGAGCGATTAGTCAGAGAATATATTAATAAAAAACAACGTATATTGCATAAAAAATGCCGTTAGTTAAGGATCGTAAATGAATTTTAATTCGATAAAGTCACCGTCACTCTTATTCTGTTTGTTTTTTTTAACCGGTGAGGCTGCTGCCGTATCGCAGTCGATGGCCGCGGATCCAGTATTAATCAATCATGAACGAATTGCTTATTGGCTAAAACAGCGAAACGAGCTTGAACAAGATGCTTCCGACGACGCTATTAATGCCGCAGTAACTCAATACATCAACGACCATAATAAAAATTATCAGTCATCAACGACAACCAAACGATTGCCGCTGCGTGTGGTACCGCCAGTCTCTAAAGTAAAATCAGTTCAGGTTCGTGCGTTAGCTAAAGCACCGGTGACTAATAACGTTAAGGTCAATGTACTGGTGTTATTAATCGACTTTCCCGATTTGCCTTATAACAATAATCGACTGATAGCAGATGATACCGAGATGTTTTATAACACTTATACGCCGGCACATTATAACGAGATGTTATTTTCTTCATCGGGTTACTCCGGACCTGATGATTACATCGGCGATAACTTACTGTCAGTGGCCCAATATTTTGATCAAGAATCTGGTAATAGTTTTAGTTTTGAAGGTAATGTTTTTGGTTGGTATACCGCCAGTCATAATGCCAGTTATTATGGCAGCGGTGATGAAGGAAATGTTGCTGAATTAGTGCTTGAAGCGGTCAATGCTGCAGTCGCTCAAGGGACAGTTAATTTAGCTGATTATGATCTCGAGGATCCTGACGATTTTGATGACGATGGTAATTACTGGGAGCCCGATGGTGTGGTTGACCACATTATGGTGTTTCATTCAAGCATTGGCGAAGAAGCCGGTGGTGGGGTATTAAGAGAAAACGCTATTTGGTCGCAGCGATTTGCGGTGGGCAGCTCTCCACAATCTGTGATCGGCAGTTCGCTTAAAGTTGAGGGGTTTACTATTGTACCGATCGATGCAGCCGCTGGGGTAGTGGCTCACGAGTTTGGACATGATCTTGGTTTGTTAGATGAATACGATACTGATAATAGTACAGTTGGCGCGCCTGTGGCTAATTGGTCGGTGATGGCGGCTGGTACTTGGCTTGGCGAGATAGCGGGTACTGAACCTGTTACTTTTAGTCCGTTAGCACGCGATACTTTGCAAGCTGCCTATGGCGGCAACTGGATTAATCAACAACAAATCAATGCCAGCGATTTAACGCAGGCCGTGACCGAGATTGCGTTGGTGGAAGCGGTAAATCATGGGGCGGGCATCAATCAAATTAAGGTTAATTTGTCACCGCAGTCACAAGCATTTAAAACGCCTTATCAAGGTAGTTATCAGTATTTTTCTAAACATAAAAACTTATCGACCAGCGAGTTATCGTTTACGGTAGCAATCGCGGCTAACTCAAGCAGTAGTTTAAGCATGCAGGCGCAATGGGAGCTTGAACAAAACTATGATTATGTTCAGGTTATGGCTAATGACCAGCCACTAGCCGCCAATCAATACACCGCTAGCGGTACTGGTGATTTAGCAGGGCTGCAACATATTTTAACGGGCACATCTACCAGTAATCAATGGCGGTCTTTAACGTTTGATTTAAGCGCGTACGCTGGCCAGCAGGTAACGATTACAATCAAACATGTCACTGACTTTGCAGTGGGTGGTTTTGGTTTTGTCGTTGACAACATTAATATTGTCAGTGCAAGCAATCAGGAGTTTTTCGCTGGTGCTGAGTCTAGTGATTCGGCCAGCAACGATATTTCACTTAACGGTTTTGATATTATCGGTTCGAGTTATTTACGTGACTCACAAGCCTATTATATTCAATTGCGCAGTCACAATGAGTTGGACAGTTCGTTAGCGCGTGAACATTACTCGCCAGGCATATTAATGTGGCTTAGTGACAGTAACTATTCTGACAATCAAGTCGAAGAACATCCAGGACATGGAATGTTAGCGGTGATTGATGCTGATCAAAATTTTATTACTGGTGGAGATTCATTGAAACAAATTGCTGATGCCGCCTTTGGCAGATATCAGCAGCTGCCGCGATCTAAGGATAATTCAACTGACAATGTCGCGATTTTTTTAGATACTGATGATTATAGTAACTCAAAGCAGCCTGAATCGGGGGTGATTTTAAGCCCGGTCGGCTTTAAAATGGAAGTTTTTGATCAAGCGCCCGATAGCACGACAGCAAAAATTTTGTTGAGCCGAATTGAAATCGAAACTCCAGAGGTTGAAACTCCTGAAGTCGAGACTCCAGCGACAGATACTTCGGATATTAATACCTTGCAGCCGGAAACGTCATCTGGTGGCACTTCATCTGTATGGGGGCTATTAGCACTATTTTTAATCCTAACTACGCGTCAGCTCGGGTTGTTAACAAACCGAGATATCCGCTGATATAATGCCTGGCACTGACTAGGCACTAAGCTATCAAGATTGATAAACGCATGGATCATGTGCTTGAACTGATATATTTCACAGGTGACTTGGGCGCTGGTGAGCTTATCAAAATAGGCATGTGCTTCATCGCGTAAGGGATCAAAACCTGCACTTAAAATTAAAGTCGGTGGCAATCGTTGGTCGATTGGCCTAAATAAAGGTGACACCGCTTTAGGAT
Source organism: Gammaproteobacteria bacterium (assembly GCA_013214945.1). Classification (NCBI taxonomy): domain Bacteria; kingdom Pseudomonadati; phylum Pseudomonadota; class Gammaproteobacteria; species Gammaproteobacteria bacterium. The sequence continues at coordinate 75,028 of JABSRT010000017.1, read as the reverse complement.
CTTCATTGTGCTGAAAGTAATGGCTGAAATACCAGCGTATCTTGTCCGTTTCTAATAAATAACCACGACCATTATCTTGATATGATTGGCTACTTAAACTGTAATCTAGGCTGGGGTATATTAATACCTGCATGTCAATTTGCAGCTGTGCATCGGTTTGGCTACGCTGTGCTAACGTGGCTGCCATGGCTCCGCCGGCGCTATCACCGGCAACAATGAGCTTGCCAGAGAGTTGATGTGTACTCAATATACTTTGGTAGTTGCGACAAACTTCAACCCCGTCGTTGATTGCACTAGGGTAGGGATGTTCTGGCGCTAAGCGATATTCGACCGCTACCACAATAACTTGGCTAGTCTGTGCTAAGCGGCGACAAATAGGATCATACAACTCAACGCTGCCAACCATATGACCACCGCCATGAAAATAAATCATCACAGCGAGAGGCTTGGTTAAGTCGGGTACATAGATCCTAAGCTTAATATGGCGATCACTGACGGCGAGCTGACTATCATATACTTGCTCTAACGTTGGTCCTTGCCCTGCAAGTGCTGCCATTACTGAAAAATTGGCACGCATCAAGGCTGGCGTTAAGCTTACCTTGTCTTTTTTAGCTAAGGCGATGCTTTGGTTTACTTGACTTAAAAAGGGTTGTAATAAGGGATCCGGTTCCGACATAGCTATTCCTTTAATGAGATTGCATTAAAATAGCATAAGTGGTTAATTTGAGTGATACAAGTAATAAACTCGTGATAATCAGGGCAAAAAAAAGCGGATATCTCTATCCGCTTTTTATTAACAAGTTACTGTAAAATTAAGAATTGTTAAGCAGCAAGTTACTTGCTACTTTTCATGGCTTTTCGAATACACAAAGCGGCACCGCCCCATGTAATGCCAAGTCCAAAAACCATCATAAAAATTGCGCTGGTAGTCATAATAATACTCCTAGTTTGATTCGTTATTAACACGAGATGATTTGTTGATGACAACTGCAACGATAAACATTGCAGCGATTAAGCCCCAACCTAAAATCACCAATTCAAAAGTTGCGTAACCGCCGTAACCTTCAGTGACCGTTTTGTAGATATTAGTACCAAGAATGATCGCTAGAATTGCTGGGCTAATAAAGCGCAGGCAAATTTCAAACCAAGTTCCAATACTGAAATCAGAAATATCGTTGACATATTTACGGATATCAGACAACTTAAATAACCAAGCGACAATAACTAATTCAATAATACAGCTGGTTAGTAGTGCAATGTTATTGATGAAGTAATCGACTAAATCAAGCAACAATAAACCACCGTTGGTGGCAAACGCCATTGAGATAACAAGACCTGAACCACAAACAATAGCCGCCGCTTTCTTACGTGACCAGTTTAGCTTATCGATAAAGGCTGATGTGACCGCTTCTAAGATTGAGATGTGTGAGCTTAAACCCGCAACGACTAAGGCGAAGAAAAATACTGGACCAAGAATGTAAGGTGCAGGTAATAAGTTAATGGCCGCCGGAATAGTAACAAACGCTAGACCAACACCGGCAGTAACTACCTCAGTTAATGGCTTGCCTTGTTCTTGAGCCATATAACCCAAGATTGAGAAAATCAAAATACCGGCCACAATAGAGAAACCACAGTTAATCAGTACTGTCATGACAGCATTGTTATTGATGTCTGATTTCTCAGGTAAATAACTTGAGTAGGCCATCATGATTGCAAAACCAACACTTAGCGAAAAGAAGATTTGGCCGTAAGCAGCAGACCAAACTTTCGGATCCATTATTTTGCTAAAATCTGGTTGGAACAAATAGTTTAAACCGTCTAATGCGCCAGGTAAGAATACCATGCGGCCAATTAGGGCAATAACCATAATGAACAGTAGCGGCATCATTATTTTGCTAGCACGTTCAATACCGGCTTTAACGCCACCATTGATAGCAGCAAATGAGATAGCCCAAGCTAATACCATTGGCAGAGCAATGTGCCATTGGAAGCTGCCGAGGTTAGTCGGTGAGTTTTCACCTAGCTTAAGGTATTCGCTAAAGAAGAACGCATTGGTATCAGCGCCCCAACTTTGGGTGAATGACATACCCAAATAAGAGATAGCCCAACCGATAACAGCCACATAATAAACGGCAATAATCGCCGCGATCATGACTTGAAACCAACCTAACCACTCATACTTTGCGCCAATGCGCGCTAATGTTTTTGGTGCAGAACCACGGTACTTATGTCCTAAACCAAATTCCATGATCATAAATGGAATACCGGCAGTTAGCATCGCAAACAGGTAAGGAATGAAAAAGGCACCGCCGCCATTTTCATACGCCATATATGGAAAGCGCCAAATATTACCTAAACCGATAGCTGAGCCAACGGCTGCTAATATAAATCCGGCTCTGGAGCCCCATTGTTCTCGTTTCATAAATACTCCTACTACCTATTAATCAAGGCAGTATCTTTGTTGTTTAATAGTGTGACCAACTAATACATCGCAATTATAGTTTAGGTTGCAATGTAAAATAAAAGTTATTGATTGGTTAACTGCCCAAATTAGGCTGTTAAGTGAGATTTTTTACAGTGTTGCGAGTTGATTTTCAATTAGACATTCAGATTTAGGTTGTCATTTTGTGATCCGGGTCACTTATTTTTGTGGTTTGGTTATGGCCAGCTTTTGTTTTGGCTTAAACTAGGGTTATCAGTATGTTGCGAGTTGTGGGTTGTTGTGTTAATTGCTGTTTAGTGAGGTATGTAAGGTTAAATTCTAATGCTTAATCGATAAATAGGGTTTCTAACCGCCAATAATACTGAGGTAGAGTTTCAATCAGCGGTAAATTTAACTATATTAATGCTGCTTGAAACTAAAATAAAATCAATATAATAAGGAATTTTCATGGAAAAAGTGGCGATAATAACTGGCGGTGCTAGCGGTATAGGTTATGCGGTTGCTGAGGCTTTATGCAAAAGTGACTATAAAGTTGTGATTGCAGACTTAAACCAACAGCTAGGAGAAGAGGCTGCTGACACTTTAGGATGTCATTTTATTAGGGTTGATTTATCTCAGCAACAAGATAATAAGCGTTTAATTGATGAAACAGTCGAAAAATTTGGTCGACTCGATATTCTGGTCAATAACGCCGGATTTCAACATGTCTGCCCGATTGAAGACTTTCCTGAGCAGACCTGGAATACCATGATTAGTGTCATGTTAACGTCACCATTTTTATTGACAAAATATAGCTGGCCACACATGAAAGCGAATAACTGGGGCCGCATTATTAACATCGCTTCGGTGCATGCCCAAATTGCCTCACCCTTTAAAGTGGCTTATATAGCGGCCAAACATGGTTTAGTCGGGTTAACTAAAACGACCGCACTCGAAGGTGGTGAGCATGGCATTACGGTCAATACCATTTGTCCGGCTTATGTTCGTACGCCACTCGTTGATAAACAAATTGCTGATCAAGCTCAGGCTCATGGCATTGCACCTGAAAAAGTTGTGTCTGATATTATGCTAAAAAATGCGGCGGTTAAGCGGATGATCGAACCCGAAGAGATTGGTGGCTTGGTGACTTACTTAGTCAGTGACGCAGCTCGGTCATTTACGGGTTCTAATTTAACCATTGACTTGGGATGGACCGCGCAATAGCGGTCACAGCTATTATTTAATCAGCACTCAGATTGATTATTAACGTCGTCGATTGAACTTATCGATGGCGTTAATGACTTTAGGTTTAATCACTTTTAACGATAAGGCACTTAAAATTAGCGCTAAGCCGAGATAAGTTGATAGCAATATTTGTTCTTGTAAAATCCACGCAATAAAGCCAATGGACATCACCGGTGATAAAAAGGCCAGCGTAGTGACATCGGCCGCACGTTGCGCGTGCTTTAATGCCATCAGCCACAAAATAAAAGTAAAGCCCATTTCAAACAGCCCAACATAAATCCCACCAAGTAGCGCTTCAACATCCCAAGCAGGCAAAGTATCGGTTAGCAATAAAGTAGTTAAGATAAAAGGCAAACCCACTAAAAAGCTCAAGAATAAGCTGACCACCGGGTCACCTTTACTTTTGGTATTAACGATCCAATATAACGACCATAGCAGGGTGCTTAACAGCATTAATGCCACACCTAGGCTGCTTTCAAGTTGAAAATCGGTGATACTGCCTTCAGTTGCAATGACATAGACGCCTAAATAGGCCATCAGCGCCGCAATAATATCGGTTTTATAGAGCTTTTGATTAAGTAATGGTACCGCTAATAGCGGCAGCACCAGTGCCCAAGTGTAATTGAGTGCTAAAGCTTGCTGGGCTGGTAATAAATCGTAGCCTTTAAATAGTACAAGGTAATACAAAAAAGGGTTGAGTATGCCAGTGAACAGATAATACCTTGGATTGGCACAGAACTGACTTTTCGTTAAGAAGAGTTTCTTTTGGAGCGCAAGAACAATTGTCAATATGACAACCGAGCTAATAACGGCAACCAAGAGCAATTGAATGGGAGAGTAGTGCGCTAAGGCTAATTTAAACGCGGTAGCAACCGTTGACCATAAAAAAATCGCCGCAAGGGCGCAAATATAAGATAACGTAGATTTTTTCAAGGCTGTACTTCCGCTAGCTGGTGAGCAAAAATAATAGGCGTCAGAGCCACCGATGGTCGCTCTGGCGCTAATGCCGCTATTAGTTGTTCAACTCAGCATTGTGGTAAATCTCTTGGGTATCGTCACAGTCGTTTAGGGCGTCGATAAATTGCTCAAAGATTGCCACGTCATCGCCACTGACTTCTGTCATCGTTTGTGGCACAAAAGTGATTTCTTCCACTTCAAAAGTGATCTCAGGATTAGCCTCAGTTAATGCGGTTTTAATCTTGTAGAACTCTGTAGTTGGCGCGAAAACACTTAACATGCCGTCTTCATTCTCAATGTCGGTAACATCGATATCAGCCATCATCAGTAATTCAAAAACGTCGTCTTCGTTATCACCTTTAAAGGCAAAAACAGCTTGGTGATCGAACATATGCGATACGGCACCAGGACCACCAAGTTTCGCGTTGTTTTTAACAAACGCTTGACGAATTTGGGTATAGGTTCGGTTGCTGTTATCAGTCAAGCAATCGACAATCATCATAATGCCGCCAGGACCAAAGCCTTCATAGCGAGCCGCTGCGTAATCTTCACCGGCACTGCTGTTGGTCTTTTCTAGCGCGCGATCGATAACATGCGTTGGCACCTGATCTTTTTTTGCTTTTTCAATGAGTCGGCGCAGGGACAGGTTATGATCTGGGTCTATACCGCCACTTTTGGCACACATATAGATTTCTTTACCATATTTAGAATAGACCTTAGTTTTTTGGCCTGCTGTTTTAGCCATAGACTCTTTACGGTTCTGGAACGCTCTTCCCATCTGGATCTTCTCTTGTTGAATGTCTAAAAATACAATTGATAAAACTCGTTGCGTGATCCTACCATCATCAGCGGGTAAGGGCTAGGGGGCAAAGTAATGTTGTACAGTGGCAGGGTCTTGATCAATGGGCATAAAAAAGCCGAGCAATTGCTCGGCTTTTGAAGTTTGGCTAACGGTTAATTACCGTTTCCATTTGACGAAATAAGGCTGTTGGGTGCTTGTTTGATCGGCACGCAGCAATACTCGGGCATACACTAAATCGAATTCACCATCTTCAAACAAACCAATTCTTACTTCAATATAATCTTTGTCGAGTTGATCATGGGTCAAATCGGTTTGATCTTGCCAATCATTAAATGCACTAACGACTTCAACAGCCCCTTGGCTTTCACATTGCTCGGCATAATATTCCAAGTCAGGTTGATCAATGTGTTCTATTAAATTTTCGTCAAAAATATCCAAAGCGATATTTACTAACAGATCGGTGTCGATGTCACTGGACTTAGCCATAGCGTACCTTATTTCTCTTTTGTTAAATGTAGATGCGATGCTGCCGCAGAAAACACAACGTCAGTTGAACTATTAAGCGCTGTTTCGGCAGAATCTTGAATGACGCCTATGATAAAGCCAATTGCGACAACTTGCATTGCAATTTCGTTATTAATCCCGAATAAACTACACGCTAATGGAATTAGCAGCAATGAACCACCAGCAACACCCGATGCGCCACAAGCAGAAATTGCCGCAATGACACTTAATAAGATTGCGGTTGCTAGGTCAACTTCAATGCCTAAGGTGTGGGTCGCGGCAAGGGTTAACACCGTGATGGTAATAGCCGCACCAGCCATATTAATCGTTGCGCCTAGTGGGATTGATACCGAGTAAGTATCTTCATGTAAATTTAATTTTTTACACAAAGCCATATTAACCGGAATGTTCGCCGCTGAACTGCGAGTGAAAAATGCAGTAATACCAGACTCACGTAAACAAGTGAACACTAATGGATAAGGGTTTTGACGTGTTACGGCAAACACAATGATTGGATTAACGATTAACGCAATAATCAACATTGAACCAACCAGCACGGCGACCAAGTTACCGAACTGCGCTAGAGAATCAAAACCTGTAGTCGCGATAGTATTAGCAACTAGGCCTAAAATACCGAGAGGTGCAAAGCTAATGACAATTTTTACCATTGATGAAATGGCATTCGAAAGATCATTAACCATGTCTTTAGTGGCGCCGCTTGCTTGCTTAAGCGCAAAACCAAGACCAAGGCCCCAAACTAAAATACCAATAAAGTTGCCGGTGGCAATGGCATTAATTGGGTTGTCGACCATTTTGAAGGCTAAGGTGTTAATGACTTCGCCCAATCCTTGTGGCGGATTGGCGGTCGCCGCCGCTAAATCAAGGCTTAGCATGGTTGGGAAGGCGAAACTCATGGCAACGGCTATTAACGCCGCAGTGAGGGTACCTAACAAATACAGACCGACAATCGGCTTTAAATTGGCATCGCTATTACTTTTTTGATTGGCAATCGAAGAAGCCACTAGCACCAAGACTAAGATTGGTGCTACCGCTTTTAATGCGCTGACAAACAGTTGACCTAACACCGCGAGTGATTTTGCCGTTTCAGGAATAGTTGTGCCTAAAATACTACCAATAATAATGGCGACAATAATCTGGGTCACTAAGCCCACCGATTGAAATATTTCAAATATGCTGGGGGTTTTGGGGACCGTAGAAGTGTTTTCTGTGGAAGATGTCATAACGCGCCTTTGTATTGTTGTTACTCTAATATGCGGCATTTTTTATCATTCCCTGACTGAGCTTGTCCAGTATAAAATGGGATATAAATGAATTAGCTCGAAATAGCTCAAAAACCAAGCGCTGCTTGTTATTTGGCTGTATACGGTGTTAATAAAAGTGACTTAATGTAAAGTAAATGCAGCGCTTTACAAGCGGGTTGTTGACCATTAAAATTAACCGATAATTTGGCATATCCGTTTTTTGGCATAACTATAAATGAGAGCATTATAATGACCCTAACTATTACTCGCCCAGACGACTGGCACCTTCATTTACGCGATGGTGATGTTTTATCTGATACCGTTGCTGATACTGCACGTTACATGGGCCGCGCGATCATTATGCCTAATTTAATTCCACCGATGACTGATACCGAAGTGCTATTGGCTTATCGCGAGCGTATTTTAGATAAAGTACCAGCAAACTCTAGCTTTAAACCATTGATGGCTTTGTATTTAACGAACAATACCAGTGGTCAAGAGATTAAGAAGGCGCATCAGTCGGGTCATGTTTATGCAGCAAAATTATACCCAGCTGGGGCGACAACTAATTCCGATTCTGGGGTTACTGATGTGGCTAATATCTATGGCGCGCTTGAAGTGATGAGTGAACTGGGCATGCCATTGCTGGTGCATGGTGAAGTAACAACCGACGACATTGATATTTTCGACCGTGAAGAGCTATTTATCGAGCAAGTATTAAAACCATTGGTGACAAAGTTTCCACAATTAAAAATTGTGATGGAACATATTACTACCAAGCAAGCAGTTGATTTTGTTAGTACATGTCAAGACAACGTCGCAGCAACTATCACCGCGCACCATTTAATGTACAACCGAAATCATATGTTAGTGGGTGGTATTAAACCGCATTTTTATTGCTTACCAATCTTAAAACGCAACATTCATCAGCAGGCACTTATTAGCGCGGCGACCAGTGGCAATCCAAAATTCTTCTTGGGTACTGACTCTGCGCCACATGCGCAAGACAAAAAGGAAGCAGCTTGTGGCTGTGCCGGACTTTATACCGCGTTTGCTGCAATTGAGTTATATGCACAGGTGTTTGAGCAAGAAGATGCGCTGGACAAACTTGAAGGATTTGCTTCGTTTTACGGTCCTGATTTTTATAATTTACCGCGCAACAGCGATACCATTACCCTAGTGCAAGAGTCTTGGACCGTTGCCCCTAGTTTACCCCTTGGCCCTAATAAGGTCGTCCCAATTAAGGCTGGCGAACAATTACGCTGGCAGGTGAAATAAGCTGTAATTTATTTAACCCGCTAAGGCGAAAGCATTTTAGCGGGTTAAAGTACCTTAGCGGGTCAAGCTATTACATAGCAACGGGTTGGTTATTAGCCGTTAGTTGGTTGTTGGTGTAATGGATTGTTGAACTGACATTGCCTTGTGGGTCTTTGGCGATATAACCTTGTTTGATTAAATGATCAAACATTGGCGCCAGCGGACCGAGTAACTGTGGATAGCCGTTACTTAATTTAAGCGTTAAGTTAACTATCAGCGTGTTAAGCACATGCTGATTTAATTCATTGGGCATTTTTTTACCCGTATAAGGCGGTAACACAAAGTCACCTTGGCTGTTAAAGTTAACATCATTGATATTAAGATTGAGCCGAGTTATTTCACCGTCGGCGCCAGCGGCGATTAATGCCATAAAAGCCGTACTAACGGCTTTAGGGTCCGGCTGACTTTGACGTGAGGCATGCTCAGCAGCCAAATAGGCTTTTTTTGCGATATTATTGATACGCACGGCCAATTGGCTATCCACAATAGAGTAATGGGTGCTGCGATCTTGATAGGTAATTTTTGCTACATCAGTGCCTACTGTTAGCGAGAGCTTCTCTGCACTGGCCATTGAGTAGCTCGAATCAGAGCTAAATTGATCAATCTCTAGGGATAATTGCTCGACACTGTCACTAAAAGATATGTTGTTTACGGCGGCTTTAATTGAAGTAAATAGCGTTAACTTATCAATTGTCTCGAACTTTGTTTGGGTAACTAATTTTGATAACGACAAATGGCGGCGATTTTCACTCGCCACCTCAAACTTGCCAATCTCGGTAACGATACTGCCTTTATTTAAGTCAAAGTCGCTGTTGGCTATCAGGCTAACACCTTGATAACTTACCTCGGTATTGTTTAGTTTATGATTCAATGGCGCCAGCGATAAATTCAACTGATTAGTTTGCAACAACAGATTAGAGTTAAGAGTTATGCGGTGTTCAACGGTTGATAAACCAATTTTATTAAGTTCTGCCGGTAAGCTGCCACGAGAGAAATCAAGCTGAAAGTCACTAATAGTATAGAGCGGGTAAGCAGTATAGTGATGATCTAAATACAAGGTTATATCATCACTGATGGTATTAATTTCTGCTTGCTGACGTAAATATTCGGCTGTTAAGACAATTTTGTAGGTTTGGTTGCGACTGAATAATCCGTCATTACTTTTAATAATCGTAGCATTGATGCCATCAACTGTATTTTGTGCGTTCAGTTGATCTTCGATAGCCGTTGTCATGGCTGAGCCGGTATAGGCTGCTAATCCAGCCAACAATGCCGTTGTAGCGACCACGCTTGAAATTATCACTTTATTTGACATGAAATTACCTTTTATTTGGTGAGATGGATAAAGGATAGGATGTTTTTTTTATTATCTCAATTTAATTTATCCTAAGGTTCTGATAAATAGATTATAATAATTTCAATTATGGACATCGATTTGGAGTCGGTTTGCAAAGTTCAGACAATAATATTGTGTTGCTCGGAAATATTGTCAGTAAAGACAATCAATTGAAGTATTTTGCCGATGGCACCGCTATTCTCGAGCTCGAAATTATCACTAAGCGCAAGTGGCGAAATAGTGCCGGTGAAAAGCAAGAGCTAGCTCATTACTTTGGCATTACCTTGATTGGTGATTTGGCGCAACAGATAGCACTTGACGCCAAAGCCGGCCAAGGCATTTATGTGCGGGCGCTTTATCGTCAACCACGGGCAAAGTCCCCGATTGCTAATGATCGCTTACAAGCCAATTTTGCTAAAATTGTCGACCATGCCACGTCATTGCATTGGAACCAAGCGCACGCGGTTGGTCAAGTAATAGAATGGTCCTCGATGGCACAAACCATTTCAGGCCAAGATTTATTAACGATTAAGCTCGCTTTACCCCAGTCAGCGCAAGAAACTTGCGTGCTCGAAGTCAAACTTAAAGGTGCCGCCGCTAAATTTACCTACCAGCAACTCAATGATAAGAACAAAACAAGCTGCAATGCATTTATCGAAGGCTCATTAGCGAGTCAATCGACCAAGCAAGAGCAAGGTTTTGTCCATCATTACTGGCTTGATGCCAAGAGTTGTATTATTAGTTAAACTCAATTACACCTTGTTAATCTGTTCGGTTATGCCCTACGAGTATGAGCTAAAAATGTCGTTTGGCGCTAAATTCGTGCTGAGGTTCAATTTCTGCTAGCGACAATGGCACTTCCTGATTACAATAGACAAAAAATTACCCTTGCAGATGGAGTTACCGTGAAAAAACAGATTGCATTACTGACATTTAGTTCATTATTATCAACCGTTGTTACCGCCAATACCCTCAATGTTTATACTTATGGTTCATTTGCATCGGACTGGGGCCCTGGACCAAAAATTGAAAAGACCTTTGAAGCGCAGTGCAAATGTGATCTTAAATTTGTGACGCTAGACGACGGAGTCTCGATTTTAAATCGGTTACGCCTTGAAGGTGAAAATAGCCAAGCCGACATTATTTTAGGCCTTGATGATAGCTTGATTACTACGGCGAAAAAAACCGGTTTATTGGCAGAACATCAAGTTGATTTAAGCGTCTTAACGTTACCGACTAAATGGCAAGACAATGTCTTTGTTCCTTTTGATTACGGTTATTTTGCCTTCATTTATAATAATGAAAAACTTAAAAACCCACCGACGAGCTTAAAAGAGCTGGTGGAGCAACGTGACGATTTAACTATTATTTATCAAGATCCGCGCACGTCGACGCCTGGTTTAGGTTTAATGTTGTGGATGAAATCTGTTTACGGTGAACAATCGGGAAAAGCGTGGCAGCAGTTAGCGAAAAAGACAGTCACAGTAACCAAAGGTTGGTCTGAAGCTTATAACATGTTTTTGAAACAAGAAGCTGACATGGTGCTGTCATATACGACTTCACCGGCTTATCACATGATTGCCGAGGGTAAAAACAACTATCAAGCCGCCAAGTTTAGTGAAGGCCATTATATGCAGGTTGAAGTCGCTGCGATGGTTAAAAGCAGTAAAAATAAAGCGCTAGCTCGTCAGTTTATGGACTTTATAGTGAGTGATGGTTTTCAGCGCGAAATCGCCACCGGCAACTGGATGTACCCAGTGATCAACACTAAATTACCAAGTGAATTCAATCAACTAGTACAGCCGGTGCAATCGCTAGCGTTTGATTCTGACAAAGTAGCAAACCAACGTAAAAAATGGACCCGAGAGTGGAGCGGCGCGTTAGCGTTTTAAGTTAATTGGTGTCGATGAAATTTCCTCAAGTTCCCGGCTTAATTATCGCCGGGATTATTTTATTCTTTGTAACCGCGGCGCTGTCGGCGCTGTTTGTACCAACACCTGATGGCCAATTAAGCACCTTAGTTGCACAGCTATGGGCTGATCCTTATTATCGGCACATTACCTATTTTAGTTTTTACCAAGCCTTTTTATCAACGGTAATCAGCGTTGGATTGGCTATTCCTATTGCGCATGCTTTGTCACGGCGTAATTTTTGGGGGAAAGAATTTTTATTAAGAATTTTTGCCACCACCTTAGTATTACCGGTATTAGTTGCAGTCTTTGGTTTGTTGGCTATTTATGGCAACAGTGGCCTAGTGGTGCAGGCACTTGCTGTCGTCGGGATAAAATTACCTTATTCCATCTACGGCTTACCGGGTATTTTACTCGCCCATGTATTTTTTAACTTGCCCTTTGCTACGCGATTATTTTACCAATCCTTAACTGCTATCCCCAGTGAACAACACAAACTCTGTGGCCATTTGGGTTTAAACCAATGGACTAAATTTAAGTTAATAGAATGGCCGAGGTTGCAGCAACAACTGCCGCATGTCGCGGGTTTAGTGTTTATGCTATGTTTTACCAGTTTTGCCTCGGTGATGGCACTAGGCGGTGGGCCTAAGTCAACCACGATTGAATTAGCCATTTATCAAGCGATAAAATTTGATTTTGAGTTACAAGTCGGCGCGCTGTTAGCGCTGTGGCAAATGTTTATTTGTGCCATGTTAGCAACCTTGCTGCAAAAGCGAGCGGCAAGCGATAACGTCAGCGCTACCTATGGCCAAACGGTAAATTGCTATTTTATTGATAGTCGATTGGCTAAAATATGGGATCTTGGTTGGATAAGTGCCGTAATCTTGTTGGTATTACCGCCGTTAGTGATGGTGATAATGGCTGGTGTTAATCCGCATTTACCACAGGTATTAAGCGACCCCAATTTTTGGCTTGCGTTTAAAATCTCATTTAAGGTGGGGTGTTTCTCAGCGTTAATCGCGGTAATAGCCGGCATCTTCATTTTGTGGTGTAGTCGAATTTGGCGTTTAGCCGGGCAACATTTTTACGCCGATAAAATAGAGCTAATCGCGATGATTATTTTGGTCACTCCGGGATTGGTGATTAGTACTGGCTTATTTCTGTTATTACGCGACCTGACAAACGTGTTTGATTACGCATTATATATTGTGATCTTTGTCAATGCCTTAATGGCATTGCCCTTTGTGATAAAGGGCTTAGCACAGCCGATGCTGCAATGTGCTCAAAAATATGATCGCCTGTGTGCCAGTCTTGGTTTAAGCGGCTGGTCGCGTTTTCGTTTGGTTGAGTGGCAATTGCTTAAGCAGCCAATTGGTCATGTATTAGCTATTAGCTTTGTATTGTCGATGGGAGATTTAAGCGCTGTGGCCTTGTTTGGCAGCCAAGACTTTAAAACCTTACCGCTTTATCTGTTTGAATTGTTGGGCAGTTATCAAATGGAAGCTGCTGCAGTTGTCGCGTTATTGCTGTTATTGCTCAGTGTTGGAGTCTTTATTTTGACTGAAAAATTATTACATTTAAAACCACGTACTATGGCGCCATCAAAACGAGAATCTCATGCTTAAGTTATCTCAAGTAATGTATCAATATCAGCAAGAGAATTTTTGTTTCGATCTTGATATTGGCCAAGGAAATGTGGTCGCAATATTAGGGGCCAGTGGCGCAGGAAAAAGTACCTTGCTAAGCTTAATCGCGGGTTTTATTGCACCAATATCCGGTGATATTTTAATTGCTGGGGCCAGTGTCAATGCACAAGCTCCCCACAAGCGCCCGCTAGCGATGTTATTTCAAGAGTTTAATTTATTTGGTCACCTCACGGTCGAGCAAAATATTAGTCTTGGATTACAGCCTAATCTCAAGCTAACTACCGTACAACAAGCGCAAGTGGAACGGGTCAGTCAACAGGTCGAAGTAGACACCTTGCTCAACCGGTTACCAGAGCAGCTTTCTGGTGGTCAAAAACAGCGAGTAGCGTTGGCAAGGTGTTTCATTCAACAGCGGCCCGTATTGTTATTAGATGAACCATTTTCTGCGCTAGATCCTGTGTTACGCATGGCAATGTTAGCTCAGGTAAAAACAATGGCGGCCGCAAAAAATGTCACGGTGTTAATGGTGACACATCATTTAAGTGATGCCCTAAATATTGCATCGCATTTTGTCTTTATCACTGCGGGACAAGCTAAGTCGGTGGAACCTATTGAGCAATTAACCACTGATCATAGCGACCCAATATTACGTAGTTTTGTCAAAGCAGCGTTATAAAATCGATTTAATGTGCACGCCTAACATAGGTTAAATTATCATGGAATTTATACGAGCGACCAATGCTGATATCGAATTTTCCGAACGTCTTATTATTAGCAACATGTCTCGGTATTTTAACCAATACTCAATTAATTGGGATCATCAGCGTTTTATCCAAAACTGGACGAGTTGGCAAAGCTATATATTACGTCACAATAATCAGGCGGTTGGCATAGTTTGCCTGTCATTTTTTCCTGAGCATGTTTATATCAACGACCTGCAAATTAAGCCACAATTCCAAGGGCAGGGCATCGGTAGTTGGGCAATGTCTCAAGTCGAAGTTTTGGCACTAGAGCGGGCAGTTAACAAAATTAGGTTACGAGTTTATCACGCCAATCCGGCAAAAAAATGGTATTTACAGCTTGGATTTAGTGTGGCAATGACTGAGAATCAGACGTCTGGCATGGAAAAGTTATTAACTAACTAATGACTTAAATGACGGGGATTGTTATTTAAGTCATTAGTTTGCACCAACAACAAAGATTATTAAGACATTGGCAATACGCGATTTCGACCCAAACGTTTGGCCTGATAAAGCTGTTCATCGGCTCGGGTGATAAAACTTGTCAGCGTATCTCCCACTTTAAATTCCGAAACCCCAAACGAAGCGGTGATATTGTTAACCGATTTAGCGGTACGTTTATCGCGGATCGACAGTCGTTCAATTAACTTACGCGTTGTTTCAGCAAATTGACGCGCACGTCCTATTGAGCTGCTCGGCAGTAAAATAGCAAATTCTTCACCACCAAAACGATAAGCCTGCGAGCCGTCACGAGCGCTGTCGTTTAAACGACGACCAAAGGCTTTAAGTACCTGATCGCCAAGTAAATGGCCATACTCATCGTTAAACTTCTTAAAATGATCGATATCGGCAAGAATTAAACACAGCCCTCGATTGTTTTTTGCCATTAACGAGCTAAGTTCAGCGTCAAAAGAGTAGCGGTTTAATAAACCAGTGAGTGAATCGTAAAGCGCTAATTTTTGAGTTTCAGCCAGTTGAAGTTTTAGTGACTCGATTTCTTGTTGCGATTTCTGCAGGGTATTATTAAAAAACTTGGTCGCATTAGTTATCGCTTTAGAATTACCGTCAATGTTGCGGATAAGCACCATGATTTCTTCAATTGACCAGCCTTCATCTTCTACTCGGTGTAAGTCAGCAAAGGTTGTGTCTAACACCGATTGAAATTTATTACTGTCGACCTGGGTATCTTTAACTGACTGGCTCAGTTCAGTTAACATAACCTCGACACTTTTTCGTAATTTCCAGGTATCTTGCTCGGTTTTATCGGCAACAAATTGGCGATAAAGGTTCTCAGCCCGCATCGGAGGGCAAATATCAAAATTTTCTAATAAAGAGTCGAGTTCTTGATTTAACTGAGGGATTTCTTCTGAGACGTAGGTATACCACAATGCATAATTAAGAGGAGTGGTGGGAACCTGATACTTCATCATTAACGGCACTGCTTTTTTTAAGTTTGCAGCCGACTTAGCAAATGTATCGCTATTCATATCTCTGTGCCTTTTTGAGTTAGGAATATATATTAGCAACAATTTTTGAGATATGCGCGCAAGTTGTTGCAAATATGGCGATAAATTACTTGAAATAAACGAATTGAATTACAACGATTATTTTATGGTCAGTACTGTCAAAGCTAGTGTATTAGTGACGAAGGGTGTAAATAAATCAGCAGAAAAACATTAATTGATATCACCTAATCGGTCGTATCATGCGTAAGCGACAGTTACTGAGGTTGCCGCCTACGCTTTTTGCTATAAGCAATAGCTATGTTGTTTCTTTAATCGATCTTGAGGTTATTTACCGCAACACTTTTTGAATTTCTTTTCACTACCACATGAGCAAGGATCATTGCGGCCAACTTTGGCGCCGTCTCTGATTACCGGAGTTTGCGGTTCATGATGGTGATGACTGCAGCCGGGTCCGTGAACATGAGGCTCTTGATTAGGTGCTGTTTGTTGCGTGGTCATGACGATATTTTCCTTTATTTATGCAGGTGCTAAAACTTTGCTGCTTGGTCTGCACATTAGTTAACGATATAGCTCGGTAGTTAAGTCACATGATAGCTGATATTATCAAACGTCGATATTTTCTCAGCTATTTGAGAGCGGTGATTGTACTACAAACTCGATTCAAGATAAGCAGGTTTATTGACGTTTTCTGGGGAACTGACTAAATAATTTTCTGAGGGATCCGAGCCAATATGGCGATTTATTGAGTGAATAACCTGGCGGTAAGTTAATTTTTATTTTTAAACTGTGCACCAGATCAACCTCTCTTGTGTTGGGCTTGCTAAAATATGTGCTGGCGTTTATTGTCGCGCGATTATTTCTTTGAATCTGTACAATATGACATTAATTGATTTTGCAACATCGCCTTTATCGGTGCTGCCAGCGTTACTGGCGCTGACCTTAGCAGTGGTAACCCGAAAAGTATTACTCTCTTTAGGTTTTGGCGTTTTATTAGGCGCTTTATTATTGACAGATTTTGGGTTGGTTGACAGCGCAAGTTATGTATTTGATAAGGTGCGTGCGGTTGTCATCACCGAAGATGGCATCAACAGCTGGAATATGAGCATTGTCTCTTTCTTGTTATTATTGGGGATCATTACGGCACTCATTACATTGTCTGGTGGTACGCGCGCTTTTGCTAATTGGGCTTTAACCCGAATAAAAAGCAAGCGTGGCGCTTCTTTATTAGCGGCTGTATTAGGCGTATTTATCTTTATTGATGATTACTTCAATAGTTTAGCCGTTGGCGCAATTGCTCGTCCGGTTACCGATCGCCACAACATTTCTCGTTCAAAGCTGGCCTATATTCTTGACTCAACCGCAGCGCCAATGTGCATCTTAATGCCGTTGTCTAGTTGGGGCGCGTATATTATGACTATCATCAGCGGCATCTTAATTGGCCATGGTGTAACCGAATATTCGGCGTTGGGTGCATATGCAATGCTGATCCCAATGAACTTCTATGCAATATTTACATTGTTGATGGTCTTTGCGGTGATTTGGTTCAAACTTGATATTGGTTTGATGAAGCAACACGAATACCAAGCAGAGCTTAATGGCTTAGATAATACCGGTAAAACGGGTGCTGATTTAATCGATGAATACGGTATTGAAGAAAGTCCTAAAGGCAGCGTTTATAATCTGATCTTACCGATAGTTTCTCTGATCTTTGCGACATTATTTTTTATGTTGTATTCAGGTGGGCAAGCGCTGGCAGAAAAAAATATTGCGTTTAGCTTGATTGGCGGTTTTGAGAATACTGATGTTGGTTCATCGTTATGTTATGGCGCTTTGGTTGCTTTAGCGATGATCATGCTTTGTTTAATCCGCCAAAAAACAGCAGCAAGCTTGATTCTTCACGCCAGCTGGGTTGGTGCAAAATCGATGTTTGGTGCGATAATTATTTTATTCTTCGCGTGGACTATCGGTAGCGTGATCAGCGACATGCATACTGGCGCGTACTTATCATCTTTAGTGCAAGGCAATATCGACTTAGAGTGGTTACCAGTTATCTTATTTATTTTGGCTGGTATTATGGCATTTGCCACGGGCACCTCATGGGGCACGTTTGGTATTATGTTGCCGATTGCCGGAGATATGGCCGCAAATACCGATATTAGTTTAATGCTGCCGATGCTTAGTGCCGTTCTTGCTGGCAGTGTGTTTGGTGATCACTGTTCGCCAATTTCAGATACGACTATTTTGTCATCGACCGGTGCGCGCTGTGATCATATTGATCATGTTCGATCACAGCTACCATATGCATTAGCGACTGCCTTTATTTCGGTGATTGGTTTTATCGTTTTAGGCTTTACTGGTCAATTACTGATGGCGTTAGCTGTTACCTCTGCTGTTTTTGTGCTGATGCTTACCGCGATGAAAGCACTCGCTGCAAAATAATGCAGCGTTGAACTATTGACGTCGGCTTGCGACGTCAATAGTTTACTGTTTGATCCCCATCCCCATTCTTATCTCGAAATACCAAGCTCAAGCAGTTAGACACTGCAATTACCTTGTTAATATATCGAAGCCCGATCACCACAATAAATTAGGCAGCACTCGCTTGTTTTTTTGAGTTTGATTAAATTGTGTCCGGCGACTATTCTTGCTTTATTATATCGATACGTTGATTCAGATTTGTGTACTTATTTGTCGGTAGATAGGTAAATAGATAGCTAGATAGTATCGTGACTATTAGATTAGAATAGGGTTTGGTTTATTATGGCAATGTATATCACTGATGTTATTCGGTCCGACATGCTAAAACATGCACGCATCAGTTTTCCCAAAGAATGTTGTGGTTTCATTGTCGGCAGCACAGTGGCTGACGATCATCTTAATGGCAACTATCCTAATTCTAATAAACCTAATGATGTTAATGGCCGTTTTTACGTTGCATGTGAGCCGACTTTTACCCCCCATTGCCGCTGGCGATTTTCGGTTGATCCTCAACTGTTTCAGCAGGTTGCTGCAGAAGCTTTAGAACTCAATTTGCAGATTATTTGCGTCGTTCATTCTCACCCTAACCACTCCGATTTACCATCTGAGTTCGATCGTCAGCATGCGATAATTGGGCTCAATTATCTGATTATCTCGGTCTGCGATGGCCGTGTTCACAGTTATAATGCGTGGCAGTTACCCGATCCTAGCAGTATTTTTGTCGCGCAAGATATTATTCGACTTGAATAAAAAGCAGCGGCAGGTGCTGTACCGATAGGTGTTCTAAATGAAACCACAACTAACCCATATTGCTTTACATGTCAAAAATGTTGATTCTAGCGTGTTGTTTTATCAGGAATATTGCCAACTTGAGATCATTCACCGTCGTCACAATAGACACAGTGAGGTGATCTGGTTAGCTGAATTTGGCCGTGCTCAGGAATGGGTGTTGGTATTACTCGGTGGTGGCGAAAAACGCACCCAGTCATCGACTGATTTTGGACACCTTGGTTTTGCTGTTGCGACCAAAATCGAGGTAGACCAAATAGCGCTTATGGCTAAACAGCAGGGTATTTTGATATGGCCGCCAGTGCAGGAACCATTTCCGGTCGGTTATTATTGTGGGGTGGTCGATCCTAACGGTAACTATGTCGAATTTAGCTATGGTCAACCGCTTGGCCCTGGTGCAGAAATATCAATTGAACAGCTTAAGTAACCTTTAATTTAGGGGAAACTGACGATAAAACAGGATATTATCAGTGCTCGCATTAGGGGTTTAAAGGAGCTTATCGTTCAATGATCTACGATTATATTATTATTGGTGGCGGCATTGTCGGTATGGCTACCGCTTGGCAGCTGCAACAACGTTATCCTGATAAAAAGATTTTGTTATTAGAAAAAGAACAACAATTTTCACAACATCAAACAGGGCATAATAGTGGTGTGATCCACGCAGGAGTTTATTATGCCCCAGGCAGCCTCAAAGCCAAATTTTGCAAACAAGGCGTGGCGGCCACCATTGATTTTTGCGATCAATATCAGATCCCCTACGATCGTTGTGGCAAGTTATTGGTGGCAACGACTGCCGTTGAAGTTGAACGAATGCACGTATTATTTCTGCGTTGTCAGCAAAATGCTATTGCGGTTGAAATGCTTGACCAAGCCCAGTTAAAAGCCCGTGAACCTAATATTAGTGGGCTAGGTGCAATTTTTGTTAAAGATACTGCGATTGTTAATTATCAGCAAATTACCCGACAAATGGCGCAGTGTTTTAGTGACCTCGGTGGCGAAATCCGCCTTGGTCACCAAGTTATAGGCTTGCAAGAGCACCATGATAAAGTGGTGGTTGAGGCCAAACATACAGACATCGTATCTCGCTTTGAAACGCATTTTCTGATCACTTGTTCGGGCTTAATGGCCGATCGTGTCACCAAAATGCTTGGCATTAAAACTGATTTTCAAATTATTCCATTTCGTGGTGAATACTACCAATTGCCAGCAAAGTACAATCAGATCGTTAACCACCTAATTTATCCAATCCCTGATCCCGACTTACCTTTTCTCGGGGTGCATTTAACGCGGATGATTGATGGCCGGGTCACGGTTGGTCCAAATGCGGTGCAAGGGTGGAAGCGAGAGGGTTACGGACGATTTAATCTCAGCTTATACGATGTCTGGCAAATGTTTTGCTTTAGTGGTTTTTGGCGGGTGTTAAAAAATAATTTTAAAACCGGATTAATCGAGACTAAAAACTCACTCTATAAACCAGGTTACTTAAAATTAGTCCAAAAATATTGCCCCCGGTTGACGACGGCAGATCTAAAACCCTACCCAGCGGGTGTTAGAGCGCAAGCCGTGATGAGTGATGGCTCATTGGTGCATGACTTTTTGTTTGCCACTAGTGCCCGTAGTTTGCATGTTTGCAATGCGCCTTCACCTGCCGCGACATCGGCTATTCCAATTGGCCAATATATTTGTGACAAAGTCAGAACACAACAGGCTGATGTAAGCGAAAAAGAGTAAATCTAAACTGGCGATCGCTGCCAGTTAATCCCGTCGCGACATCGGCTATGCCAATTGGTCATTATATTTGTGACAAAGTCAGGATACCGCAAGTAGATATAAGTGTAAGGACTAAGCATAAATTTATGGTTGCTTGATTATCTGAGCGGCCACGACTTAATAATATGATATTGAACGCCCATTGGGCTGCTAACTGAATGATATAAATGTAACTGTTGCGGTTTTAACGTCAAAGTATTTATTGACGTTAAGCAAGGTAATGTTTTGGCTTTACGGATCAACGTGATGTGTGGACGGTACTTATGCGGGGCAGGATCTAAACCAAGACTTACCGCTATTGTTTCCAGATCATATACCAGCTGGCTTAATACACAATCTTGAGCAATGCCTGCGAAGCAGATTATTTTAGGTTTTTGCCATAACTCAAGCGTGGTTAAACTGACCGAAAATTGCGCCAACGGCAATTGACTTATCGCCATGGTAATTGCATGGCAAAGGTCATGGTCGCATTGGCCGAGATAAAACAGCGTCATATGTAAATTGGCTAACCTAGCAGGCCGACCTGTTGGCGCTAGTTGCTGTTGCAGTGCTGCTAGGGGCGCTACTTGGTCACTGTCAGGGCTAATCCCTAAAAATAGTCTTTTAGTCATGGTCGGCCCTTACTATGTAGATTGAGGTTAAAAATAATATAACGCAGTTAATTGCGCTTGTAATTGCGAGCTGCTCCATTGCTGATAATTGATTTGTGAACGCAGAGCCCAATCGACCCGTGGCGCCCAATGCCAAATGAGCTTGGTGATCGTATGATTATCATTAATACTGTTGAACAATATGCCGTGGTAAGCAGTGAACCCTAGCTTATGTTGGGGATTGAGTTGCCAAATAATGCCAGTTTCAGCCCCCAGCCCAGGTTCGGTGCTTTGGGTGATGCTGCCGCGATTAACTTCGGCAGAGCCAAGTAAATACCCGTGGATCTGACGAGGATCGCCCCATGACTTGCCATAACCTGCCTGAGCAAACCAGCGTCCGCTTTGTTTATTGACTGCAGGTTGACGGTCGAATCCGGCGCGAACATTCCATGACCAGCTATTAAATATTCTGTTGTGCGGAGCAAGCGACATCGCGTCGAGCAAATAGAGCTGCTCGAGCTTGCTGTCTCCTGTGTGATCAATGCTTAAGCGAGTATCTAGGAAGCTAATTTGAGCACCCGCAATAAATCCGCCAGCTCGGTCAAATAAATCATGGTAAGCCAGTCGCCAACTCAGGTCTAGCTCAGTAGACTGACCATCAACTTGACTGATGCCAACGCCAATTCTGGCCGAACCATGCCCTGTGTCTGGTGAATACAAGGGCTGAGTTGGCTCGGAGTAGGGTGATGCTACTTTTAGTAGACTACGCTGATATAATAAATTGGTCAGGCGTGGCGCAATCTCACGGCGAGCTAGACCTTGATCATAAAAATTGTAATTGAGCCATTCATAGCTCATTTCTAAAATGGCCGCTTGTTCGCTAATCGTAAATGAGTCTGGCACGGACCGATTATACTGTACGATATCTGCGCTGGCATTAAACTGTGCTGGATTAATCGACTGAGCATAATGAAGCAGTTTGGTACCAAGAGCAGGGCGATATTGGGGCGGATTAAGTAAGCCGTGCTGCTTTAGTACCGCTACTGTCTCTGATGGAATCGCTGAAAATTTAAAGGACGAGACCAAATCTAACTCTTCGCTGCCCAATTGCAGTAGCGCTAACAGCTGATAAGAGCAGTTTTCGTCAAGAAAATAATAATCGAATCTGGCGTCAACCAGTTCCCATAAATGTAGCAAAATACGTTGAACTTGCTCAGGGGAAAAGTTGAGTTGATATTCCCAAATATCACGCGATTCCAAATCGCTATATTCACGAACTTTTTGGTAGTAAGGCATCAGCGAAAAGGCGCCGGGGTATTGGCCGATCAATCCCTTGAACGCAAATAGTGCTGCGTTATCACTCTCATCAGGCGCGGCAGCAAAATTAACCGCAAAAGCGACTAATTCACGGTCACGATTCTGTCCATTGGCGTCAATTCGCAATAAGGTGTGACCAAACATCGATGATGGACTATTCATAAAAGCGGTAGGAAACACCAAAGTGATGCCTTTAGGATCGATAGTTTGGCGCCATTGCGATAATTTGGGACAGTTGAGCTGAGGCCAGTTGGTGTTTAGTTTTGATTTTAACCATTGATACCTTGCCGGATAACGACAAGCAATGTTGCTGCCATCTGAATGTTTAAAAGCAGCGATAGTAGCCACCAATTCAGCTTTGGGGTTGGTTTTTCCTTGCGCCGCAAGAAAAAAATCAGGATTGTCGATGGTGCTTTTCCAGCGAGTTTGAGTTGCCGGACCATAGTGTCCTAACTTGAGCCAATAGCCTTGATTGGCCAATTGGCTTACTTCAGTGGCGTTGGTCACATGAGCGATTACAACAAGAATCGTTAAAAAATAAAATTTAGTGTTTAGCATCGTATACAAAAAGGCCCCATAAGGAGCTCTTTATCAAAGGATTATAATAATATTCTTTAGCATATAGCTGTCATTTGTCAAAGCGAAGATTAATTACTGTCACTTTGACACGCATAAATTACCATTGCTAGTGAATATGTCCGGACGAACCGGATGGATTAAGCTAGGGTATAACTTGCAAGCTTAGAGTCTTGAGCAAGTAAGGCATTGAGGTTGTCAAATACTTGCTGCGAAGTGACGTTGCCAGTACTAAACACCTTAGCGAAGTTCGCTTGAGTGAACGCTGAAAAGGCCGCTTTATCTTGAGCTTTGATGCCCCATACTTCTGATAATGTTGCTAGTGTTTCGCCTTGGCCTTTCGCGATATCGCGCGCTAGGTTATCCATGTTGCCATCGATAAAAAGTGCAAGAGTTTCACGAGAAGTAATTGCGCCATCAGAAGAACAGCCTAACGTACCAAAAGTAATGCCAAACGTTTGATTACCAGAAGTTCCGTTGGTGGTTGCCCCTAGCACCTTTGGTGCTAAGCCGGTTTGTCCCTCAAAAGCCATTGAACCTAGACCACAACCAATATTTTGATCGGCCATTGCTTGAGACATCGGGATAAGCACTAAAGCAGCGGCTACGATTAATTTTTTCATTAATATTTCCTTGTGTTTTTGAACAGAGATAAAAAGTAAATTCACTTATTAAAGATTAAATCTAAGTAATATGTTGTCACCGCTAATCTCAAACCACCAGGTGTACCGTTAATCGATAGCAGCCAAGCATGCTTGTGATATCAAACATATTAATATTTAACTTAGCCGTTAAATTTAATGAAGCGAACCACAGATTTTAATTTGAACTGATTAGACACCATGGTGGCTTAACGACGAATGAATATACCAAAAAGATGACGCACCGAGCCATCAACCTAAGTAGCTGTTGTGCAATCGAATGCTAATAGCTATGTTGTACTACAGTGTTGCCATTTGAACAGCAAGTCGCCGTAAACCCATCGCTACTTCGGCGGACTTCGTTATGCCGCTGGCATCACGGTTCTACCTTCGTTCTGGGCTCTGGAACCGCATCTATGCTGCTCAAGATTATTTTTTAAATACCAACACTTTCAATCGATTATGCACATATCAACATCTAAGATGAACATAGCTAATGTTAATTAATGAACCATCTGGCTGCTAAAGCAATAATGCTTAGTATGGAGCATTAACTGGGCAAATTGTTGCTGGTTGAGGTGGATCAGGGTGCGATGATCGCCGCCCTCTAGGTAAACATCAGCTAGCTCGGTTAAGGTATCGTCGTATACGGCATTGATATGATAAGGCTGATTTAACGCCGGAATAGCGCCTTGATCGCAATCAGTAAACATTTTGTCGAGCTGCGATTGCTGGACCAAATGCAAACTCATATCGAGTTCAGTTTGTAATTTATGCAAACTTATTTTCCGATCGGCCGGTAATATCGCCATTAAATATCGACCTTGATGATCTTCTAAAATCACGGCTTTAGCGATGTTGGCGGCTGGGATTTTCGACGCGATAGCGGTGCTAATTGAGCTAGTGGAACTAATATGGCTAACGGTGTCGAAGCTGACTTGTTGCTGACTAAGGTACTCACCAACACGAATGGGAATGCTCATGGTTCTATCCTTTAATTAAAGGGAGAACCTAAAGTATATGCCTGATAGCAATTAATGCCAATAGCGATGTTTTGTTCGTCTTGCCAGCTAGAATAGCGGTTAGTAGTTGCTGGTTAAATGAGCTATAATGAGCGGGTAATTGCTGTTGGGTTGCGCTAATGTATCGAACGCTAATTAGAATATTCTTATTGGGTTGCCTGCTACTTAATGTTCTGGTGGTACGTGCCGAAGTCGAGACCGCCACTAAACCTGTGGTCATCGTTCCTGTGTTGTCAATTGACGGCGCGATTGGCCCGGCTGTTAGTGATTATTTATTGCGAGAAATCTCCGCGATAAACCTTCTGAATCAAACTCCTATTATTATCATCACGATCGACACCCCAGGCGGTTTAAGCTCAAGTTTACGTGATATTAATCAGGGTATTTTAAGTTCTAACATTCCAATTGTCTGTTTGGTTTACCCACAAGGTGCACGGGCCGCCAGCGCTGGCACCTACTTGCTTTATGCTTGCCATGTGGCAGCAATGGCAACCGCGACGACCCTCGGGGCTGCAACGCCGGTCATGATTGCGGGGCCATCTGCGGGTGCCAAAGAACAGCAGCCAAATGCCAAACCATCAGCCATGGAAAATAAAATACTAAATGATTCCATTGCTTATATACGTTCATTGGCACAATTGCGCCAGCGCAATGAAGAGTGGGCCGAATTGGCCGTGTCACAAGCCGCAACATTGACTGCTGCAGAAGCGTTAGATAAAAATGTCATCGACTTAATGGCCCAGTCACCAGAGCACTTGTTGAGTGCTTTGGCCAATCCAGCGTTAAAAATTAATCAAAACAAAGCTGCTTTGTCTCTCGCTGATGCCCAATTAGACTATCGTGATCCCGATTGGCGCAGTCAATTTATTGCAACCATTACTAACCCTAATATTGCCTACATCCTGATGTTAGTGGGGGTTTATGGTTTATTGCTCGAATTTTATAGCCCTGGTGTCGGAATTGCTGGAATAACCGGCGCTATTTCATTATTCATTGGCTTGTATGCATTTCAAATGCTGCCGCTTAATTACGCCGGTTTTGGTTTGTTATTGCTTGGCCTCACTTTGATGGTGGTTGAATCGATGGCCCCAAGTTTTGGGGTCTTTGGTATTGGAGGCTTGATAGCCTTTATTCTCGGCTCAATTTTTTTGATCGATACCGAGCTTCAGCAATTTCAGATTGCTATTGAACTGATTGTCGCCATAGCACTTGTTTCTGCTTTATTTATCGTGCTGTTGCTGGGAATGTTGTGGCGCTCCCGTCATAACGCGGTGGTCAGTGGCACCGAAGAAATTGTTGGAGCCTTGGCGCAGGTGACCGACGAATTTAATCAACAAGGATATGTCTTGTTAAATGGCGAACGTTGGGCAGCTTGCTGCGACGAACCGCTACAACCGGGGCAAATAGTGGTTGTTACAGCAATAGATGGCTTGCGCTTGCAAGTCTCTCAACGCCTGGCTAGCAGTAACAAAATGTCAGCAGGAGATTGAAATGAAAGGCTTTAATTTAGATACTGAGATGCTTATTACTGCGGCTTTAATTTTGCTGTTTCTAATCTTTATCTTTAGTGTTTTTAGGGTGTTAAGGGAATATGAACGCGGTGTGATTTTTCTATTAGGCCGGTTTCAACTAGTCAAAGGGCCTGGATTAATCATCGTGATCCCGATTATTCAGCAAATGGTGCGAGTAGACCTACGCACGGTGGTGATGGATGTGCCAAGTCAAGATGTGATAAGCCGTGACAATGTGTCGGTGCGAGTCAATGCGGTTATTTATTTTCGGGTCATTGATGCTCAAAAAGCGATTATCAATGTCGAAGACTTTCTGCAGGCGACGTCACAATTGGCGCAAACGACGCTGCGATCTGTATTAGGGCAACATGAACTTGATGAAATGTTAGCTAACCGCGATATACTTAATGCCGACATTCAAGCGATCCTTGATATTCGCACCGATGGCTGGGGCATTAAGGTATCTAATGTTGAGATAAAGCATGTCGATTTAAATGAAACAATGATCCGGGCGATAGCACGTCAAGCAGAAGCCGAACGAACAAGGCGAGCAAAGGTGATTCATGCCTCGGGAGAACTTGAAGCTTCAGCTAAATTGGTTGAAGCTGCGACCCAATTATCAACCCAACCCAATGCTATATTATTACGTTATTTACAGACCTTGACCGAAATTGCTGGCGAAAAAAATTCGACCATTTTATTTCCGATGCCAATGGATTTATTCAATGGCTTGCTTGGCAAGCCAGACCAGAAACAGAGCCCACATAAACCAACGGACGAAATAAGGTAATTAATCCTAATTTGGCCAATATGCTCTGGTTTGGATTCCCGCCATTTGTATTTTAAGTTTACACTGCACTTATGCTTACACTGCACTTATGCTTACGCTGCACTTTTGCTTTTTACATTGCACTTAAGTTTACATTGCACTATGTATGTCTGAGGCACTCACGTAAACTGGCCGCATCATCTTGCTAACGAAGAATTATACATGAGTGATTTCCAGACCGATCCAAGCCGCTATCAGATGGCTGACTTGCTAGATATTATGGCGCAATTACGTGATCCTCAAACGGGCTGTCCCTGGGATCTAAAGCAAGACTTCGGCTCGATTGTTAAACACACGATTGAGGAAGCCTATGAAGTAGCCGACGCTATCGAACGCAAAGCCTTTGATCAATTGCCTGGCGAATTGGGCGATTTACTGTTTCAGGTGATTTTTTATGCCCAGTTAGGCCAAGAGCAACAACGTTTCGATTTTAATGATGTCGTCAATAACATCTGTGCCAAACTGATTCGGCGTCATCCACATGTCTTTGGTTCTGGTACCTTTAGTAACGAGAGTCAGCTTAACGCGAATTGGGAAAATGAAAAAGCCAAAGAACGCGCGCAGCTTAGTGATAATCAACACATCAGTTTGCTTGATGATATACCGTCCAATATGCCTGCACTTAGTCGGGCGGCGAAAATTCAAAAGCGAGTAGCTCATCATGGTTTTGATTGGCCAACCTGGCACGGCTCAATGGACAAGATAAAAGAAGAGTTGCTCGAAGTAGAACAAGAACTGGTCGCCAAGCAAGTTGATCCGGTTAAAGTGAATGAAGAGCTCGGCGACTTGTTATTTGCAGTCGTTAACTTGGTTCGCTCACAGCACGTTGACCCCGAACAAGCGTTGCGTAATGCCAATATAAAGTTTGAGCGACGCTTTCGTGGCGTTGAGCAATTGTTGCAGCAACAGGATCTAACTACCGAGCAAGCGTCATTGACTCAAATGGATCAAATGTGGGATCAAGTTAAGGCGCAGGAAAAAATGTCGAAAACTTGTGATTAACCCAGTTTTTCAATTGTTCTAAATCGCGTTTTTTGATAGAATACTCTCCCGTCCTAGTACTTCAATATCTTTTGTTTTTACAATCTCATTGTTTAAGCTAAGCGCAAGCTATTTAGTGAAGTTACTTACTCAAATTCTCAACATTCGGATCTTCAGGTTAAACATGACAACGAAATATATTTTTGTGACGGGCGGAGTTGTATCTTCGCTAGGTAAAGGTATTGCTGCCGCATCATTGGCTGCCATTTTAGAAGCACGTGGCTTAAAAGTTACCATGATGAAGTTAGACCCATACATTAACGTTGACCCGGGCACGATGAGCCCGATTCAACACGGTGAAGTTTTCGTGACCGAAGATGGCGCCGAGACCGATCTAGATCTTGGTCACTATGAGCGTTTCATTCGCACCAAGATGACTAAAGGCAACAACTTTACGACTGGCCGTATTTAT
The DNA here is from genome assembly GCA_013214945.1 of Gammaproteobacteria bacterium. Classification (NCBI taxonomy): domain Bacteria; kingdom Pseudomonadati; phylum Pseudomonadota; class Gammaproteobacteria; species Gammaproteobacteria bacterium. The sequence continues at coordinate 46,442 of JABSRT010000017.1, read as the reverse complement.
GAAGAAGTACTTCGTAAAGAACGCCGTGGTGATTACCTAGGTGCAACTATTCAGGTTATTCCTCATATCACTAATGCGATGAAAGATCGTATTGTTGCTGGTTGTAAAGGCGTCGACATTGCTATTGTTGAATTAGGCGGAACGGTTGGTGATATCGAATCACAACCATTTATTGAAGCCATTCGTCAATTAGGTGTTGAAGTTGGACGTGATCATGCGATGTTTATGCACCTGACACTAGTACCATACTTAAAAGCATCTGGTGAAGTGAAAACTAAGCCAACTCAGCATTCAGTTAAAGAATTACGTTCGATTGGTGTTCAGCCTGACATTTTGGTTTGTCGTTCAGAAGTTGGCATTCCTGCACATGAACGTTCAAAGATTTCATTATTTACTAACGTGACTGAAAAAGCGGTTATTTCACTGCCAGACATGGACAGTATCTATAAAATCCCTGCGCTATTAAAAGCGCAAGGCCTAGACAAGTTGGTGATTGAGCGTTTTGGCATTGAATGCCCTGAAGCTGATTTAAAAGAATGGGAGCAAGTTGTTTCTGAAGAAGCCAATGCGACTGGTCTGGTCAATATTGCAATGGTCGGTAAATATATTCAATTACCTGATGCTTATAAGTCGGTTAATGAAGCATTAAAACATGCGGGATTGAAAAATGGCGTTAATGTAAAAATTAACTACGTTGACTCGCAAGATCTTGAGTCTAAAGGCACCGACATTCTAAAAGACATGGACGGTATTTTAGTTCCTGGTGGTTTTGGTGATCGCGGGATCGAAGGTAAAATATTAGCGGCTAAATTCGCCCGTGAAAACGATGTGCCTTATTTAGGTATTTGTTTAGGCATGCAAGTGGCGTTAATTGAGTATGCTCGAAATGTTGCCTTGTTGGAAAATGCGAACAGCACCGAATTTAACAAAGAAACAGAACATCCAGTCGTTGGTTTAATCACTGAATGGTTAGACGAAGATGGTCAGGTTGAACAACGTGATACTAAATCTGATCTTGGTGGAACCATGCGAGTAGGTGCTCAACTTTGTCACCTTGAAGAAGGTTCTAAAGTTGCCCAAGTATACGGTGCAACAACGTGTATGGAACGTCATCGTCATCGCTTTGAAGTAAACAATAACTACGTTGAAAAACTTAAAGCTGCAGGGTTAAGCTTCACCGGTTTGTCAGCAGACAAAAAACTGGTCGAGATTATTGAGCTCAAAGATCACCGTTGGTTTGTTGCCGGTCAATTCCATCCGGAATTCACCTCAACCCCGCGCGATGGTCATCCGCTATTTGAAGGTTTTGTTGCAGCAGCAACTCAATACCAACAAGATTAATACCTTAAACCGCTTTCGAGCGGTTTTTTATTATGTGATGAATTTCCCAAAGCAACATTTTTAGGTGTATCATGACAAATAGTTGTTGTGAAACCATCAGTTATACCAATTGCACTAAAGAGATGATCATTTATCCTCGCTATAAATATTGATCGCTTAATTAATACAACGGGTATTATTATTTTTATTATTGATATCAAAGAGAATATAAAATGTCTAAGATTGTTAAAGTTATAGGTCGTGAAATTATGGATTCACGCGGCAACCCAACGGTTGAAGCTGAAATTCATCTTGAGTCTGGTGCTATTGGTATTTGTTGTGCACCGTCAGGGGCATCAACAGGTTCTCGTGAAGCATTAGAATTACGTGATGGTGACAAAGGCCGTTATTTAGGCAAAGGGGTGTTAAAAGCTGTTTCTGCGGTTAATGGACCAATTAGCGAAGCTATTTTAGGTAAAGACGCTAACGCTCAAGCCGAACTTGATCAACTAATGATTAAATTAGATGGCACCGAAAACAAAGCAACCTTTGGCGCTAATGCAATTTTGGCCGTTTCTTTGGCTGCAGCCCGTGCTGCCGCTTCAGACAAGCGTATTCCTTTGTATCAACACATCAGCGAACTTAATGGTTCTGCCGGTATATACTCAATGCCATTACCAATGATGAACATCATTAATGGTGGTGAGCACGCAGACAACAACGTCGACATTCAAGAATTTATGATCCAGCCTGTTGGCGCTAAAACGTTCACCGAAGGGTTACGGATGGGCGCTGAAGTATTCCATACCTTGAAAAAAGTATTAAGTGGTAAGGGTTACAATACTGCGGTTGGTGATGAAGGCGGATTTGCACCAGATCTTGGTTCGAACGCTGAAGCACTAGCGGTAATCAAAGAAGCGGTTGCTTTGGCAGGTTACGAGCTAGGCAAAGATATTACCTTAGCGCTTGATTGTGCTGCGTCAGAATTTTACCAAGACGGTCAATATCACCTTAAAGGTGATGACAAGGTGTTTTCTGCAGAAGAGTTTGGTGATTACCTTAAAGATTTATCTGAGCAATACCCAATTGTTTCAATTGAAGATGGCTTAGACGAAAGCGATTGGGATGGCTGGGCGAGCTTAACCGCAAAATTAGGTGATAAAGTGCAGCTGGTGGGTGACGATTTATTTGTTACTAATACTAAGATTTTAACTCGTGGTATTGAAAATGGGATTGCTAACTCAATCTTAATTAAATACAACCAAATTGGTACGCTTACCGAAACGCTTGAAGCAATAAAAATGGCGAAAGATGCTGGTTTTACCGTGGTTATTTCACATCGCTCTGGTGAAACAGAAGATACCTTTATTGCTGATTTAGCGGTTGGCACGGCAGCGGGCCAAATTAAAACAGGTTCACTAAGTCGTAGTGATCGTGTTGCTAAATATAACCAGCTAATTCGCATTGAAGAAGCACTAGGTAGCAATGCACCTTATAATGGTTTATCAGAAGTTAAAGGTCAGTAACGTTTAACTATCACGATAAAAAGCCAGCATTTATGCTGGCTTTTTTGTTTTTTGGCATCGGACATGGCGTATCAGCGACAACTGGTTCTGTATTAGTCCCAATTGTATTGGCTCTGTTGTACTAAAGAGTTGCCATTTGAACAGCAAGTCGCCGTAAATCCTTCCATGGAGGCTCTGGCGCAGCATCCATGCTGCACAAGCTTGCTTTATCAAACACCAACACTTTCAATGTATTGCGAAGCTAGCTACATTTAAAGTGAACAGAGCCAATTGTATTAAAGGTATGATCTTGTTGTGCACAGGGGGAATTAGCAAGAACAAGGCGCTTGAATGACCAATAGCTGGCTATTGGGATTGAGAGGTACGCAGTTGCCTACAGGACGTAGGTAAGGGGCGCGAGCAGGACGCGGTAGCCTTATTGTTGATTTAAACTAGCACAAGAGGTCAATTATTAAATGCAATTAATGGTATTAGTACGTAGAAAAATAAAGCAAAGAAATAATTGTTAATTTTAATAAGTGAAATAGGTCAATTAACCGGCAGAAATGGTATTGTTATCACAATAAAAACAAATAGTTGTGGTAGTGGATTTGATGAGAGTAATACTGGTAATTTTACTGATCTGTAGCAGTGGTATGTCAATGAGCTTATGGGCAAATGAATTAGCTGATGATGACCGTGATGGTGTGATAAATGCCCGCGATAAATGTCCACAGACCAAATTAGCGCTCAAAGTTGATAGCATGGGGTGCCAACAAGTGGTGATGAAAGTAAAACGGATCTTACTGAATATACCGTTTAAATCAGGCTCTGCCTATATTCATCCACGATACAATAAAACAATAGAAGTAGTTGCTAAACAACTCAATCGTTATCCGTTAGCCCGCTTGAGCTTAATCGGCCATACCAGTACCAGAGGTTTAAAAGATGCCAACCAAATGATGGCAATGGCTCGAGCTCAACGAGTTGCGTCTGTCTTAATAGAGCAATATAACATTGCTGTTACCCGAATAAGCCTTGAAAGTGCAAGTGCACAATCAGCGCTAAGCAGCTCTAAGGTCGAACTCGCCGAGCGCCGTGTAGTAGCCTACATTAGCCGTCACCAGATAATCAGTCACCATGATTATATCAATTGAGCGTGGCAGGCTTTATTTAAAGAGTCGCTTTGCTAATTAATACTGACGCTATCTGGTATGACAAAATAGCCGGTATTATTCGTAGCTAAGTGGGTCAGATAAATCATTGGCGCTAAAGGCTTCAAGACGCTCAACACAAGAACCACAAACACCACAGGCTTTTTCACGGCCGTTATAACAAGTCCAAGACTTGCCATAATCAAGACCCATGCGCAGGCCATCGGCTAATATTTCTATTTTGTTATTGGCAATATAAGGCGACACGATATCGACTGGCTCATAGTTAGCAATTTGCGAGACTTCATTCATCTTATGCACAAACTCAGGACGACAATCGGGGTAAATGGCGTGATCGCCACTGTGCGCGCCGTAATAGACGGCATTGGCGTCGATTGATACTGCATAGGCAATAGCCATCGATAGCAAGACCATGTTGCGGTTTGGCACCACGGTCGATTTCATGCTGTCTTCTTCGTAATGGCCTTGTGGAATATCGAGGTCGCTGTCAACCGTGAGCGACGAGCCGGTCATTAGTTGATTAATAGCACTAATATCAACGACTTTGTGCGGTACGGCGAGCTCTTGACAAACCCGCGCAGCATAGTCAATTTCTTTGCTATGGCGTTGGCCGTAGTTGAAGGTTAAAGGATAAACATCTTTGCCTTGTTCAATGGCTTTATGAAGTACGGTAAATGAGTCCATTCCACCAGAATAGATGACGACGACTTTTTGTTTCATGTTGCTTGTCCAAGGGCTATATACGTATAATACGCGCCAGTTTACGCGAACTTTAAGCAAATGAGTATGACCAAGCTACCACTAAATGAAATATTTGAATCAATTCAAGGGGAAGGCTCTTTTACCGGCGCACCCTCAATCTTTGTCAGATTACAAGGCTGTCCAGTGGGCTGCGCCTGGTGTGATACCAAACATAGCTGGTATTTAAAACCAGAGGATAAAACCACCTTTGAAACCGTCGTCGCAAAAGGCGGTGATGGTGATAGCTGGTGTGACGTTGAAATTGATCACTTAGTGACTCATTTACTGACTTACCAGGCGCGACATATTGTATTAACTGGCGGCGAGCCATGTTTATATGATTTGGTTGAGCTAACGACCAAGTTGATTAGCAGTGGCTTTAGCTGTCAAATTGAAACGTCGGGCACCTTTGAAATTAAAGTTGCTGCGAGCTGTCATGTTACGGTGTCGCCTAAGGTTGCGATGAAAGGGGGCTTTAAAATTTTAGACAGCGCGTTAGTTCGTGCCAATGAAATTAAACACCCAGTGGCAATGCAGCGCCATATTGATGAGCTTGATGCGCTGTTAGCACGACTAAGCCCTGAACAGTTAGCCGCTAAAAAAGTTTACCTGCAGCCGATTAGTCAGCAAAACCGAGCCACTAAACTGGCGATCGATACGTGTATTGCCCGTAATTGGTGGTTGTCGATTCAAACCCACAAATATTTAGATATTCAGTAATCATTAGATCTAAGTTGAGAGCGAATCGATGAAACTACTGGCCGTTACCACGGACCACCAAAAACAATTGATGAGTTGGTTTGAAAATCAGCAACAAATTATTGATTGGGCTGGGCCAGACTTTCGTTACCCGTTTGAGAAGGACTCATTCGCTCAAAATCTGATGCTCGATGCGCGGCCATCGTTTGCATTAATCGCTGATGACTCAAGCATGGTTGCGTTTGGTCAATATTATCAGCGGTTAGGTAAGTGTCATTTGGCTCGGTTAGTGGTTAAACCTTCGGCGCGTGGTCAGGGAATTGTTACTCAGCTGTTAACTCGTTTATGCGCGAGAGGGCTAAAAGAGTTGGCGCTAACCGACTGTTCGTTATTTGTGATGGCACATAACAATAAAGCAATTAACGCTTATTTGGCGGCTGGTTTTATTATTGAGCCTTATCCGTTGACGTTGCCGTCAGAACAGTGTCTTTATTTAGTGAAGACGTAAACTGTGCCCAGTAGTAAAAATTATCGGTCAATTTAACCGAGCAAGAGTGAGTTATTGCTCGGCTAGGGTTTATTACTGGGCTTGTAAAGTACCAGCTGCAGTGTGGCGAGTTATGCTATCTCAGACCACTGTCCGGTGGCCCAAAACGTTTCTAGTTGAACCAAATAAGGTTCGACGTCAATATTGTGCTTAGCGCGCCAAGCTTGGTTGTAATAACTGTGCTGATAACGCGAGCCATCATCGCAAATCAGCGTGACAATAGAGCCTGTTTGCTGTTGTTGCTGCATTTGCCGTAGCAAATGAATTACCCCGTAAAAATTGGTGCCGGTTGAGCCGCCACATTGACGCCCCAGCACTTTCTCCAGAAATAGCACCGCGGCGACCGAAGCGGCATCTGGTACTTTTTGCATCGTATCAATGACACCAGGCACAAAAGACAGCTCGACTTGCGGTCGACCAATACCTTCAATTTTAGAACTTGAATTAATGGTGAAAGAGGGATCTTTGTTGATGAAACCATCATAAAAAGCCGAATTTTCAGGATCAACAACATGCAGTTTAGTCGTGAGTTGGTTATAACGGATATAACGGCCAATGGTCGCACTTGTACCACCAGTGCCTGCGCCGGTAACAATCCACGTTGGCTCAGGGTGCTGTTCTTTGGCCAGTTGCTCAAAGATACTTTCGGCAATATTGTTATTGCTACGCCAATCGGTGGCTCGTTCGGCATAGGTAAATTGATCCATAAAATGACCGTTGGTTTCGCGCGCTAACCGGTGAGATTCTTGATATAAAGTGCTCGGGTCATCGACCAAATGACATTGACCGCCATAAAAGTTTATCTTTTTAATTTTTTCTTGTGAGGTTGTCGCAGGCATTACGGCAATAAAAGGCAAGCCGAGTAACCGCGCAAAATAGGCTTCTGACACCGCAGTACTACCTGATGAAGCTTCAATTATTGTGGTGTTTTTATTGATCCAACCATTACATAAGCCATATAAAAATAATGAACGTGCCAATCTATGTTTAAGGCTGCCAGTAGGATGAGTCGATTCATCTTTAATATATAAGGCAATATCAGCAAAGGCGGGAACATCAATTTTAAGTAAGTGAGTATCGGCACTGCGATGAAAATCAGATTCTATTTTTGCGACGGCTTGGTTTACCCAGGTTCTGCTCATGCTTAGCTCTATATTCCAAAAAGGAATAATGATATAACAATAAGGAATGAAAGGCGAGGGTTAATTAAGCTGATTTGTCCGGTTACGGCTCGATAATAGTGAGCTGTAGAGCGCACGTGATTGATAACTCGGTTAAGAAATTATTTTATCATTTCTTAACCGAGTTACTCCGACTTATTCGTTATTAGTTATTACTTTTTCTGGCGACGAAGTATTTCGTCGTATTCCCGTTTTATTTTAGTGTAGCGTTTTGCATGGGCATTCGTGAGGCGAACACCATTAAGCAGTCTTAAAGTTTCCTTACACTGCGGTAATATTGGCTTGATATGTTTTTTATGATCTTGCATTAATCGAGTTTGAACTTGAAATAAATTGAGTGCTGCACCTGAATTGACTGGTGATAGAGTAATAGCCTGCTCGAATAATTCGAGTGCTGCTAGGTTATTGCTATTGGTATAAGCTTCGATACCAGCTTTGGTTATTTTATTAAACTCTCGATGACGTTTAGCACTGTCTTCATCGGTGAGTTTGGCATTAATCTGGGCGATAACTTTAGCATCATCGGTCAGTTGGGCGGCGAACTTTTTCGCCAGATCAATTTCGTCAATATGAATCAGCGTAAGGCAGGCATCAGGGGCGAGTTCATTGGGTAATTCCCATTGATCATTTTCATCGCAAAAAGAGTGAATAGCTTCCATCAAGGTTTTCTTTGCTTTTAGTTTTTCACCTTTAGCAGCCTGTAATTGTGCTTGCAGCACTCCTTCAAGACAGCTGTATGAATAGGGAAGATTACGACCCTCTTCGGTTTTAGCGCGTTGTAACGTAATATTTAATTCATTTTGAAGCTTGGTAATATCATTTTTTTCTTCACAATTTTCAACAACGTCGATAATGCTTCTCGCGTAATTTGATAAGTTTGAGGTGCCAGCATGCACAGAGCGGCGACTAAGTTGCAGTAATTTGCCATAGCTGTCTTTTACCAAGCTTAAATCACCATTAATGGTAGCGACATCAACCATCTGTCGGTGTCGTTTCATCGAGTGAGGGGAAATATCAATGCTGCGTTTTAACGTTGTTTGAGCGTCAGGGGTATTGCCTGCGGCTAATTGTACTTGAGCTAATAAGTCGAGTGCTTCAACGTTGGTTGATTGTTTGCTCAGGATGGTGGTTAAGATCTGCTTTGCTTGATCGCACCGATTAAAGCCTAAATGGACCCGAGCCATATTAATTTTCGCCCATTGCAGGTCTCGTTCTTTTAGCACGGAGTTTAAAATAACCTCGGCTTCTTCAAATTGACCTTCATGGCACATGAAACCTGTCATCATTTCTAAACAAAAAGCGCTATAGCGATTTTTTTCTTTGATTAAGCTTTTGCAGGCAGCTATCGCGTGAAGGTAGTCACCTTTTTGTAGGCAATAATAAATTGGACTCATAGCATGACGTTTTGACCAAGCTTTTTGCAAACGGTTATCAAGTAAGCGCTGGGAAAATGGCTTAATAATATAATCATCGGGTTGCATTTCCATTGTGCCTAATACAGCAGCACGACTGGTTTCACCCGATATTATAATAAATAAGGCATCGGGTTTGATAAGCTTAAGCGTTCTAATTTCTTCAAGTAATTGGCGACCATTTTTATTGGCGCCTAAATTATATTCAACTAATAAAATATTGAAATTTTCAGCCCGGCACATTCGTACTGCAGCCTCGCCAGTTTCAGCAAAGCTCAGTTTTTTAACCCCAAAATTAGCTAAAATCCCTTTCATCATCATATGAAAAGGACGTTGGGGGTCGACTAATAAAAATTTCAGCTGATCGTACGGGATTTTTTCCATCAACAATAATAAGATCCGATTGTTATTAACTTTATAAAACTTAACATATAGTAGAGATTTATAAAGGGCTTATTGTTATTTCTTGATTAAGATGACGAATACTTTCGATGATTGTGACGCTGATTAAAAAGATTGTCGGCACAGCATGCGAAAATTGCTAAATTATCAACAAATATCACATTGTGCGTTATATCAATTATCGCGTGTTTGAACATCATTACGACAATCAAACATTACTGTATAAAAAATTAAAAAAATGATCTTGGCAATGGTTTTAACTATAAGTTGATTGGCTTGCCCATTGTTAATATGCGCAGTAATAAACATCAGGCGTTAATATATGGCTCCGCCGTCTCTTTTGCAGAAGTTTTTATTGATAATGACACGGTCACCCGTGTCATTTATGTTGGCAATGCTGATGTTGTTCAAGAACGACGGGTAAAAGCACAATATCCAGATCGGCAGTTAAAAGTCGTTAGCAAGGTCGCCGCCGCTAAACTGATTAAACAGGAAAAAAAGCAATTAGAAAACAGCTGCCAAACTACGATTTCCGTTAATATTAATTGGAAGGAATTTAAACAGAATGGTTTGAGAACAACTCCTGCTAAACTCGCCGCTTATCTCAAGGCTTTAGAAAAAGTTTGTCTATTAGATGCCGACTACTTAGAAGCTGTTAAAGACATAAAATAAATACAAGTCACTATTTCAGACAATATGGAGCAGCACCAGGTTGTGTTAGAAAATGAGACCCTATTGATCGCTATTGGCGACCAACTTGCCAGAACGTAGCGACCAAGCCATTTACGACTCTTTTTAATAAACTATAGCAAGGATACAAGATGAAAAAGCAATGCGTGCTGCTGACGAAAGTGTCGCGGCGCAACTGATAAAAGTGCATGCAAGTTGTGGCAATGACAAGCTGGCCGTTGCCTTTGTATGGGATGATTATAAAGCGATGATTAAAGCGAACAAAGCAACGATAAAATAAGAGCGTTATAAGAAGCAGTGGGTCATTTCTCAAGCCGGAGAGCGGGCTGTAGCATCACTTGAAGCAATGATGAAAATTTGCCAAGACGATGCCGATTACAAAGAAGAGATCGCGGCTGTTTCAAGTATTATGATTAAGCCAAAGGCAGAATTAAAAGACTACAATAGTGAGTTTAATTTAGATGATACGACAATTAACATTACTTTTGGTCATATGATGACTAGAAGAGCGTCTGATTTTGTTAATCTAGTTACGGAAATGTTTTAGATTTTAATTTTAAGGTTAGCGCTGATATAGCGTCGATGTAATTTGGAACAATAATGAGAATAGACTTGAGTGGTGGAGGGAGGTGGATTCGAACCACCGAAGGCTGAGCCGTCAGATTTACAGTCTGATCCCTTTGGCCACTCGGGAACCCCTCCATCTCAAGTGCGGCGAATAATAGAGGAGTTTTGGCCGCAGGTAAAGCGGTTTATTTAACTTTTTTTAATAAAGTTTTCATTCGGTTGGCCGATATATTAATTAACAGCAACTACCGTATTAATAATATGCAAATCGAGCGGATTTTATCCAACGAACTCCAGTTAGGGCAACAATTGAACAGCAGTGTGGTAAACGACCGCGCTAACTTTTCATTGCTATTAGCACTAATGTCGCAAGATGTTCAGGACCAAGCTCAATTTCATTTAGCCTCAAATACAACAATTGCTTCAACTGACGATCAACCGTCTTTAGCCGATAAATTTTCAGTGCCGTCACCACAACCACTCGTTTCAGATTTTGAGGGTGAAATACAGTCACTTGAATGCGGTCTGCTGGCCAAAGAACATGGTTTATTAGCGGCGCGCTTACGCCATTGTTTAGCGCCAGAACCACTCAGCTTCGAGTTGGATAAAAAACATGGCATCGCAGCCGATGTTTTTGATAGCCTTGACGTGATTACTGCGCAAAGATTTACCGGCGACTACCAAACACAACAATTTGAGCGTTTAATACCTGATGTAGTAATAGGGCAGCAGCAAAATTATGCCGCGGCGCTTAATCGAGTCTACAACTAATCACTTTGGCCAATCACATTAGATATGTTCACCTTAAATGTGGCTAGCTTCGCAATACATTAGTACAACAGAGCCAGTCACATTAGTTAACTATCACAACATTTCTTGAATTTCTTACCGCTACCACAAATACAGGCATCATTGCGTTTAGGCACAGTGCGCGGAACTTTAGGCGGCGTTGAACTGTGGTAATACCAAGCGTGAGTTTTTAGCATCGGCTGATCGCTAATCGCGGTTAACAGCGGATCGACAGGTTCTAAAGTAAAGTGTGACAGATCATGCAGGCATTGCACCTTGTCATTTTCTTTATACCAAGCGACAAACTCGACTTGTGCTGTGGTTGCCGTTTGACTGAAATTTATTACTTCTAGCGCTAACCACTGACAACTTTTAGCCCATTGCCCAATATCGACTTTAGAAATCGTGTCGCGAGTTGGTGGAGAATGAGTAGCGACTAAATAGTCAACCGCCAGTTTGGCAAAAGCACAATAACGGCTTTTCATTAATAGTTTGGCATCGCCAGCAAGGCGCGCACCGCTATGCAGGGGGTGACAGCAACTTATGTAGGGCACCAAAGAGCCACAGGGGCATTGTTGATTCATTTTTACTTTACCGTTTTACGAACTAGCTAATCTGATAGCCGCTATTATACGCACTAGCCCCACCAGATTAAAATAAGCTATGACCTTTTGGGGTAAACAGATTATGGTAAAGTTTGGCGGCAAATTCGTCGGTCATGCCTGAAATATAATCGGCGATAATTCGCATTTGCACCTGATCTTTTTTATCTTGAGCATTTTTCCAACGCTGCTTAGTATTATCAGGTAATAAGCGGTATGGATCAGAGGCGAAGGCTTCAAATAACTCCATCACAATTTGTTGGCCTTTATATTCCATCGCTTGAAATTCTGGTTTGTTAATCACGCGCTGCTGCACAAACTGCTTCAATATCTCGAGTACTTTGGCATAAGTTGGCTTTAATTTGGCATTATATCGCAGTAACGGCTGCTCAAATTGGGGTAATTCGGTTATTTCTATCGCGGTAATTAAAGCATTGACTAACTGACCAATTGCATCTTTACGTTTAAATTGCTCCGGGCCAAATAACTGCTTGGTAATGTCATGAATGTGCTGACTAATCCAGTTGTCGGCTAAGGAGTCAATTTGGCTGACCACATCTTGTTGCCACTGGTTAAGATTAACGGTCGCCATCACAATCGCATCTTCGAGATCATGCACCGAATAGGCAATATCATCAGCCAGCTCCATAATTGAACAGTCGAGCGATTTATGACAGCTGCTTAAGTGAATGCCAGCACCTGGCATTGTCTGGGTGAAAAGTTCGCGGTCGTGGGTGCTGAGTGGGGCTAATACCCAATCTAAATTTGAACTGTCGACATCGAATAGCGCCTTGGGTGGTAACCAGTTATGTGCTTTTAGTTGTCTGAAATTATTGATGTTTGTGTCATTGTATTGGCCTACAACTTGGTCGTGCAATACCGGGTATTTTAAGACTCCCAGTAAGGTACGGCGCGACAAATTCATGCCATGGTGTTCGGTATAAGGCTCCAGCCGCGTTAAAATCCGGAAAGTTTGACCATTGCCTTCAAAACCGCCGTGGTGGCGCATCATAAAATTAAGCGCTATTTCGCCACCATGGCCAAAAGCCGGATGACCAATGTCGTGTGCGAGGCCCAGCGCTTCAACGAGCATGTCGTCTTTCAATGCGGTGGCTAAGTGTGGATATTTTAATCGGAGTTGGGCGTTGATACCAGCGCCTATTTGCGCGACTTCGAGCGAATGGGTTAGTCGGGTCCGATAAAAATCACTTTGGCCAATGCCAACAACCTGAGTTTTTGCCTGCAAGCGTCGAAAGGCGGCGGAATGCAAAATTCGTGCGCGGTCACGTTGATAAATAGTGCGGTGATCTTGCTGGCGCAGCGTTGGCGCCGTAGATTTTCGCTGGTCCCAAATGGCTGATATATCGACGTTGGTCAATCGTAATGCTCCTAGCTATATAAGTTAATGCCCAAGCGATAGGCTATACCAATCCCATTAATTAAATGCTCACCTGTGCTTGTTTCAATTAATTTTCTCCACGCACAACAAGATCATATCTTTAATGCAATTGGTATAATGACAAATGTAGCAGGGTTTTTAAATGTAACTCAATAAATTTTAGATATTTTTTGAATATAGCTTGGCTGGGTACAAATACTTGATCAATAATTTCGCCCAGATTAAGTACTGGGCGAGAGATTGACTGATTTAGGGCGGATTATTGTGAATAATTATCCAGGAATCTACCAAAGCGCTCAATTGCATTGGTTAAATCATGGGCATGAGGCAAGGTAACTATTCTGACATGATCTGGTTCTGGCCAGTTAAAGGCCGTGCCGTGTACCAGTAAAATCTTTTCACTTTTAAGTAAATCGAACACTAACTTTTGATCGTCAACAATGTTGAATTTCTTGACGTCAAGTTTTGGGAACATGTACATCGCGCCTTTAGGCTTAACACAGCTAACCCCGTCTATTGCATTAAGTGCTTCCCATGCGGCATCGCGTTGCTCTAACAAGCGGCCACCAGGCAGAATAAGCTCATTAATGCTTTGATAACCCCCTAATGCTGTTTGAATCGCATGCTGACAAGGCACGTTGGCACACAACCGCATTGAGGCCAACATATTGAGGCCGCTGACGTAACTTTTTGCTTTATATTTGGCGCCTGAGACCACAAGCCAACCTGATCTAAAACCAGCAATCCGGTACGATTTTGACAGGCCATTAAAGGTTAATATTAATAAGTCATCGGCCAGCGATGCGGTATGAACATGTTGCGCTTCGTCATAAAGGATCTTGTCGTAAATTTCATCCGAAAAGACCACTAAGTTGTGTTCACGCGCAATGGCTAACAATTCTAGTAACAGTTCTTTGGAGTAGACCGCACCGGTCGGATTATTAGGGTTTATAATGACCAGCGCTTTAGTTTTGCTGCTAATTTTACTTTTGATGTCATCAATGTCGGGGAACCAATCAGCTTGTTCATCACAGCGATAATGCACCGCTTTGCCGCCAGCCAAATGAACTGAAGCGGTCCACAACGGATAATCAGGCGCAGGAATGAGTACTTCGTCGTCATTGTTTAACAAAGCCATAGTCGCAATTTGAATCAGCTCAGATACGCCGTTGCCAATAAAAATATCGTCAACATCAATGCCATGTATAATCTGCTGATAGTGATGAAACACCGCCTTTCTTGCTGAAAACAGCCCTTTTGACTCACAATAGCCTTGAGCCTGGGGTAAATTGTGAATTACATCGCGAACAATTTCGTCAGGAGCTTCAAAGCCAAACGGGGCAGGGTTGCCAATATTTAGCTTAAGAATACGGTGACCTTCTTCTTCAAGTCGTTGTGCTTCTTCATGTACCGGACCGCGAATGTCATAACAGACATTATCTAATTTGTTCGACTTGTTAATCACCTAAAAAACTCCACCCAAAATATATTTATTTAATCGTAGTTCAAGATACCGCATTGACTGTGATTTAGGAAGTTGTTGGTTAATAAAAAGTAAAAATGAGAGTAGGCGGGCATAAAAAAACCGCTGGTAAGTATTTACCAGCGGTTTAGAGTATTATTGAAAGCTAATGGCTGTTTAAGCAAGTTCGCTTAGGCACATCTCTTCTTTAATTTGATTAACCCAACCGGTAACACGCTCATCGGTTAGTTCAGGTTGGCGATCTTCATCAATGCCAAGTCCAACAAAGTGAGTATCGCTAACTAATGCTTTTGAGGCTTCAAACTCATAACTGGCGATTGGCCAGTGACCAACAATTATCGCGCCGCGAGGTTCGATAATGTCTTTTAAAGTACCCATCGCGTCAAGGAAGTACTCTGCGTAATCTTCTTGATCACCACAGCCGAAAATAGCGACTAATTTGTCGTTAAAATCGATTTTTTCTAGGTCTGGGAAAAAGTCATCCCAGTCACATTGCGCTTCACCGTAATACCAAGTTGGAATACCCAGTAATAATAAGTCAAATTCAGCAATTTCTTTAGTCGTTGCTTTGGCAATGTCATAAACATCAACTAGATTTTTGCCAAGTTGCTTTTGGATCATTTTTGCGACGGCTTCAGTATTACCAGTGTCGCTTCCAAAAAACATTCCTACGCTAGCCATAATTTTTCCTATTGTTCTGCGGGTGCTAGTTCAATTTCACTCAGTGACATCGGTTCGATGGCAATGTCCATCGCTCTGATTTGTGTCATAAGTATAGATTCAATGATTTGGCTACGGCTTAAATTGTGCTCCGCCGCCAAATGATTTAGTACATTAAATAACTCTGATTCAACTTTCAATTCAATCCGTTTTAACCCTTTAGCTTTATCGCGTTTGATTTGATTGCGCTTATTAATTAGCAATTGATCTTTACGTGATAAAGGGTTGGTTTTTGGGCGGCCACGGCTTTTTTGATCGGCGAATAGATCAATCGTTATTCTGTCGTTAGATGCTTTTGCCATAGTGCTACAATAATATAATAGATTAAGTGTAAATTGTTAGGTTGCAGTCCAAAAAAATTGGATCACGCCTTTCATTACAAAACCAAGACAACCAAATGTTAATACGGCCCACACGGTGACTTTTCCGAAAAAGGGGACATCCGCGGTATTAAGTACATCACGAATTGCCATACCAATAAGAAAAAACACGCCAGCAAAAAATAGATTTAAACCTACTGCTTCTAGCTGCTGAAATTCTTGCGGTGTCATTGTTGAGTTTTGCCTTGAAATAAGTGCTGCATTAAGTCAGTGCCGCGCAATATAGCATACCCGAGTATATCGCGCTATCGCTAGAGTCAACAAATGACTACAGATTGTAATTATTTCAATTATTATGATATTTTTCGATAAAATTTAACACTATTTTATTGAAAGCGCTCGGTTTTTCAGCATGTAACCAGTGACTGGTCCCTTGAATTATTTTTGCCGTTGCCGCGGGGAAATATTTCATGATTTCAGGACGATGTTCGGCAGTTATATAGTCCGAAAGCTCACCTTTAATAAACAGAGTTGGCCCTTGATATTGCCCTTTGCTCGGTAAGCTACCAATAATAGCTGGGTAAGCTTGCTCTATTGCGTCGAGGTTAAAGCGCCAACCAAAGCCGCTGGCTGTTTTTACTAAGTTTTTAAGTAAAAACAAACTGACTCCCGTTTCTATGCCTGCTTGCTCAAGGACTTGCTGCGCTTGTTTTCTATTTTTCAGGTTGATTAGGTCGACCGATTTTAAACCTTTAAAGACCAAGCCATGACGATTGCTGTAGCTGACAGGAGCGATGTCGGCAACCACTAATGCGGCTATTCTGTTTGAATAAGCGAGCGCCAGTTCCATGGCTACTTTGCCGCCCATCGAATGACCTACTACGCTCACTTGATCAAGCGATAGTGAGTCGAGCAACGCGATAACATCGCTCGCCATTGAGCTGTAGTTCGTCTCGGATTGATGTTTAGATAAACCGTGATTAACCAGATCAACGCTGATTACCTGAAAACTCTGGCTAAGATAACGGGCGAGTGCGCCTAAGTTATCAAGGGCGCCAAACAGACCATGAATAAGAACGACTGGCTCGCCATTCCCCTCAATTTTATAATTTAATAACATCAACAACTGTCGTCGTGGGTAAAGTAGCAACAAGTGTGACCGCAGCTTAGTTAAAAATCAAATATAATAATCGCAACCTCTAGCATATTTAGTGTTAACTTAGTAAAGGTTTTTACTAATATAAATGGACTATCCGCTTAATATTAGTAACAATGACTATATAAAAAAACTATACCCAATATTAATACAATTAATTTAAGCCGATCGCAATTGCCACCAACAGGAACCCCTTCATGCCAACAAAGCCCGCTAAAAAGTCACCTTTATATATCCCTCATGCAGGTCATGCATTACTAGACACCTCATTATTAAACAAAGGGAGCGCATTTAGTGTTGATGAACGAAAATCTTTTAACTTAACGGGTTTATTACCACCGTTAATTGAAACGATTGAAGAGCAGGTTGAACGTTCTTATTGCCAGTACAGTGCTTTTAATACTGCATTAGAGAAGCACATTTATTTACGTCGCATGCAAGATATGAACGAAACACTTTATTACCGTCTTATTAACGATCACCTCGAAGAAATGATGCCAATCATTTACACCCCAACGGTGGGCGAAGCTTGTGAGCGTTTCAGCGATATTTATCGTTGTGCTCGTGGTCTGTTTATTACTTATGAACAACGTGATCAAATTGACGATATTTTACATAATGCGATCAAAGGCAATGTAAAGGTAATCGTAGTAACCGACGGTGAACGTATTTTAGGTTTAGGCGATCAAGGCATGGGTGGCATGGGCATTCCGATTGGTAAGTTATCACTTTATACCGCTTGTGGTGGTATTAGTCCTGCTTATACGTTGCCAGTGATGTTAGATGTTGGCACCAACAATGAAGAATTGATCAATAACCCAATGTACATGGGCGTACGTAAGCCAAGAATTAATGACGAAGAATACTTTGAATTTGTCGACATGTTTATTCAAGCCGTAAAGCGTCGCTACCCTAACGTGTTATTACAATTTGAAGATTTTGCTCAGCCTAAGGCGATGCCGTTATTAGAACGTTACCGTGACCAGTTATGTTGTTTTAATGATGACATTCAAGGCACAGCATCGGTTACAGTGGGCTCGTTAATGGCAGCTTGTCGCTCGAACAGCGAGAAATTATCACAGCAAGTTGTTGCTTTTGTTGGTGCGGGCTCAGCAGGTTGTGGCATCGCCGAACAAATCATTAAGCAAATGGTGAGTGAAGGCATTAGTGAAGAGCAAGCACGCCGTCAAGTATTTATGGTTGATCGTTTTGGTTTGTTAACCAATGGCATGGAAGGCTTGCGTGATTTCCAGCAACGACTAAGTCAACCGCCGCAAGTTATTGCACAGTGGAATACTGCGGGCGAGTACGCGAGCTTGCTTGAGGTGATGTTAAACGCCAAACCAACTATTTTAATTGGTGTATCGGGTCAACCTGGTCTATTTACTGAACAAGTCATCAAAGCAATGTACCAAGGCTGCGAGCGACCAGTTATCTTCCCATTGAGCAATCCGTCAAAGCAAGTTGAGGCAACGCCACAGCAATTGATTGAGTGGACCGACGGTCAAGCGCTTATTGCGACTGGCAGCCCATTTGATCCTGTTGAATATAAGGGTAAAACCTATGTGACGCCGCAATGTAACAATAGCTATATTTTCCCTGGACTTGGTTTAGGTATTATCGCTTGTGGTGCTAAGCGCGTAACGGATGAAATGTTAATGGCAACCAGTTTATGTTTGGCTAATGCCTCTCCACTGGCCAATACTGGCGAAGGAAGTTTGTTACCCCCTTTAACTGAAATTGCCAATTTAAGTAAAGTGATGGCTTTCGATGTCGCAAAAATAGCGATGGCGCAGGGCTATGCTTTGCAAATCAGTGATGAAAAACTGCGTGAAAAAATTAAGAAAAACTTCTGGTTACCGCAATATCGAGACTATCGTCGCGTTTCAATTTAATCGTGGAGCTTTTGATGCCAATCTGTATAATCCCATTATTACAAATTGGCATCAATTACTGAACACACTAGGTTATACCAATTATTCAAACCAAATGAACTATTTGGCGTGATAGTCTGTCTTGATAGTTAGGCTTGGTATGAAGATAATCTAAGGGAATTAAATGAAATTTATTGAAGTTGAAGATGACTTGTATCGTTATATTGCGAGCCAGACCGAATCTATCGGTGAAAGTGCATCAGCAATTTTACGGCGTTTACTTGGATTGCCTCCGGTCGGTGAAATTAAACTAGAATCGGCACTTAATGCCAACGTTGCTAAAGCATCAACCATAATGACTGCCAATATAGTGGCTGAAAATATTGTGGCATCAAAAAAAATGGTCGCGAGCATGATTGCCTCGCCAGTTGTAGCGGCGATTAAAGATCAATTATCTGAGGTGAAACAAGAATTAACCCAGGAATCTGCAGTCGTTAGCGCTGATTTTTCTGATTTAGTTCAGCATTCACAAGTGCAAGAGCAGAAAGCCTCTATCGGGCGATTTTTAATGATCTTGAGCTTGTTATACGGTCAACAACCGCAACAATTTGCCAATGTGCTGAAGGTTAGTGGACGAGACAGAGTGTACTTTGCTAAAGATCAGCAGACACTATTAGCCAGTGGTGCTAGCTCTAAGCCGAAACAAATCGCTAATACCCCTTATTGGGTGGTCACCAATTCCAATAATGGCATGAAATGTCGCATTCTAAAGAAAGCCTTGTTAGCGATGGCTTGTCCGAATGATATCGCCGACCAGATAATTGAACAAATCTAATGTATACATAGCTATTAGCTAAAGTTACTTATCTATAGTTAATAAAAAAGGTCGCCTCGGCGACCTTTTTCTATTGCAGCCTAAAAGTTAGACCTTAGTGCTTACACACACCATCTTCAGGCTCACCATATAGGTAAAGACTGTGGTTGGTTAGTTTAATACCATTAGCTTCGGCGATTTCGCGTTGGCGTGTTTCAATCATTTCGTCATGAAACTCAATCACTTTGCCACAGTTTAAACAAACTAGATGGTCATGGTGATGCTTTGAACTTAGTTCAAATACCGACTTGCCACTGTCGAAATGATGGCGTGAAACAATGCCAGCATCATCAAACTGGTTCAGAACTCGATATACCGTGGCTAAACCAATTTCTTCGTCTTTTTCTAATAAGATCTTGTAGAGCTCTTCGGCGCTAATATGTTGGTTTTGTGGCAACTGTAAAATCTCTAAAATTTTAATGCGCGGTAAAGTAACTTTTAAGCCCGCTTTTCTCAGTGCTAGGTTTTCATCGGTCATTATTGTCTCATATTTCACTATAGTATTTATCAGATTATCATAACAGGCTAGCTTCAATAATTCATTATAAATGCGCCAAATTTAACAGATCTTAATGTATTGTTAATTTGG
The DNA here is from genome assembly GCA_013214945.1 of Gammaproteobacteria bacterium. NCBI lineage: Bacteria > Pseudomonadati > Pseudomonadota > Gammaproteobacteria > Gammaproteobacteria bacterium. The sequence goes on along the minus strand of JABSRT010000017.1, from coordinate 26,397 downwards.
CTGAGTTTGCAAGAGCGAATAACCCCTACGGTAGCTCAGTTATCGCGCCATATACTGCACGCGTTAGCTGGCTCAATTGGGCTTGGCTGATAATATAAGGCGGCATCAAATAAATGAGCTTGCCAAAGGGTCTAATCCACACGCCTTGCTCGACAAAATATTGCTGAATAGCCACCATGTCGACCGCGCAGTTTAATTCGACGACGCCAATCGCGCCTAATACCCTAACGTCAACAACACTAGGTAGCGTCAAACAGGCTGCTAATTCACTTGTTAATTGTTGCTCAATCGCAGCGACTTGGTGCTGCCAGTTATTTTCATTAATGATGGTAAGACTCTCTGCGGCTACCGCGCAGGCTAATGGATTAGCCATAAAGGTCGGACCATGCATGAAAACACCAGCCTTGGTGCGACAAATTTCTTCACCAATGGCTTGGCTAGTTAGGGTTGCCGCCAATGTCATATAACCGCCAGTAATCGCCTTGCCTAAACAAAGAATATCCGGAGTGATGTCAGCGTGCTCATAGCCAAATAACTTTCCGGTGCGGCCAAAGCCTGTCGCTATTTCATCGCAAATGAGCAACACATCGTATTGATCACATAACCGGCGAACTGCTTTAAGATAATTCGGGTGATAAATTCGCATGCCGCCGGCACCTTGCACTATCGGTTCAATAATCATTGCTGCAATAGTGTGGTGGTGTGCTTCAAATAACTCGATTAAGGAATCGAGATCAGATTCTAACCACGGGCCGTCAAATCGGCTTTGCGGCGCAGCGGCAAATAACTGCTTGGTTAAAACGCCACTAAATAATTCATGCATGCCGTTAACGGGATCGCAGACCGACATCGCGGCAAACGTATCACCGTGATAGCCATTTTCAACGGTCAATAAGCGATATTTGCTTTGCTGACCTTTAGCAACCCAGTACTGCAGCGCCATTTTTATGGCAACTTCGACCGCAACCGAGCCTGAGTCAGCCAGAAAAACCCGATCTAACGATGGTGCGGTCATCGCCACTAATTGACGGCACAAAGCAATAGCGCTTGGGTGAGTAATACCCCCGAACATCACATGGGACATTTGATCGATTTGATCTTTGGCAGCCTGATTAAGCCGAGCATTGTTATAACCATGGATCGCGGCCCACCAACTGCTCATGCCATCAATTAACTGACGTCCATCATTTAAGGTCAGCTCGACGCCTTGGGCGCTAACGACCGGATAACAGGGCAGTGGATCGAGTAATGAAGTGTAGGGATGCCAGATGTGATCACGATCAAATTGTAAATCGGCTTTAGTGATGGTCAAAATTTCTCCAGATGTTGACTAGGTGGGGTTAACTTGGTTGACAGCTTACCTGAACAGGGTATCCTAGCCAACAATTTAAATATAATAATAGAGTAAGCAATGAGCGCATCTGAAATCCGTCATAACTGGACTTTAAGCGAAGTCGAACAAATATTTAATCAGCCATTTAATGATCTGATGTTTCAGGCACAAAGCGTTCATCGCCAACACTTTAAACCCAACGAAGTGCAAGTCTCTACGTTGTTATCAATTAAAACCGGTGCCTGCCCAGAAGATTGCAAATATTGCCCGCAATCGGCGCGTAATAAAACCGGCCTAGTAAAAGAGCAATTGCTGGAAGTTGAAAAAGTAATAAAAGCGGCAGAGCAAGCACGAACAGCCGGTTCAACCCGTTTTTGCATGGGCGCGGCGTGGAGCAATCCAAAAGACCGAGATATGCCACTGGTACTAGACATGGTGCGTAAAGTGCGTGGTATGGGCATGGAAACCTGCATGACCTTGGGCATGTTAACGGCCGCTCAAGCCCAACAGCTAAGTGATGCCGGTCTTGATTACTACAATCATAACCTTGATACCTCACCTGAATTCTACGATCAAATCATCACTACCCGTACTTATCAAGACCGGTTAAATACCCTTGATTACGTGCGAGGTGCCGGCATGAAAGTGTGCAGTGGTGGCATTGTCGGCATGGGCGAGAAAGCGCAAGATCGTTACGGCTTACTGCGTGCCTTGGCCAACCTTGAAAGTCACCCCGACAGTGTGCCAATTAACATGTTGGTTAAAGTGAAAGGCACGCCACTGGAAAATGTTGATGACCTTGATGATTTTCAATTTATTCGTACGATTGCAACGGCGCGGATCATGATGCCAAAATCGCATGTTCGTTTGTCGGCTGGGCGAGAAAAAATGAACGAGCAAATGCAAGCCATGTGTTTCTTGGCCGGTGCTAACTCGATTTTCTATGGCTGTAAATTACTCACAACCAGCAACCCTGAAGAATCTAGTGATGTTCAGTTATTCAAAAAGTTAGGTATAAATACCGAACGTGGTCGTCAATATTCTGATGAAGCATTTGAAGCCTCTATTCTTGATGCCGTTAAAATCGGCAGTCAAGATCAGATGTTTTACGACGCTACTACTTAATACTCGGTTGATAGTTAATGGCCTTTCAACGGTTAGCCACGCGACTGGCACAACAACAGGATAATCATGGTTACCGTCAGCGCCGCGCAGTGGCTGGCGGTAACCAGCGATTATTAAGTCATCAGCAGCAAAGTTACCTTAATTTTTCCAGTAATGATTATCTCGGCTTGGCGTGCGCTGGCGAGGTCAAATTGGCCGCGGTTAAAGCCGTCAATCAATATGGCGCAGGCTGTGGCGGATCACCGTTGGTGACAGGTCACAGCACGCTGCATCAATACCTTGAAGATTTGCTTAAAGACTTAACTGGTCAAGCGGCCGTGATGCTTTATACCTCTGGTTTTGCGGCCAATAGTGGGGTGATCGAAACTCTGCTCAGTAAAGATGATTACCTGGTGCAAGACAAGCTAAATCATGCCTCATTAATGGATGCGGGTGTGCGCAGCGCCGCCAAAATGAATCGCTTTGTTCATAATGATTTAAGCAGCCTCAACCAGCAATTAAGCAGCCGTCATGCGTTAGCTGCAACCGATCGCTTAGTGGTCACCGAGGGCATTTTTTCGATGGATGGTGACAGCGCGCCGTTGGCCGAAATTTCCGAGCAATGTCAGCGCCACCAATCATGGCTGATGGTCGATGATGCTCATGGTTTTGGCATCTACGGCGATGGTGCTGGCAGTTGCGCTGAAGCAGGAGTTTCGCCGGACATTTTAATGGCTACTTTTGGCAAAGCGATCGGCACCTCGGGTGCATTTGTCGCTGCCGACAGTGACGTTATCGATTACTTAGTCAATTTTTGCCGCCACTATATTTATTCAACTTCGTTATCCCCAATGGTGGTTGGCGCAACTATCGCGAGCATTAAACTGTCTCAGCAACCGTGGCGCCGGCTTAAACTTGAAGAAAATATAGATTATTTTCGCCAACAAGCATCTTTGCTTGGCTTAGCACTAATGCCGACGACCAGTGCTATTCAGCCGATTATCATTGGTGATAGTGCCCGGGCGATGGCTATTGCGATGCGCCTGCGTGAGCAAGGCATTTGGTTAACCGCCATTAGACCACCGACCGTTGCTATGGGCAGTGCACGTTTACGCATTACCTTATCTACTGAGCATCAACGAAGCGACATTGACATTTTATTACAAACGTTAGCCCAAGCACTTGAGCTGACCGAGCAGTGAGTATGAGCACAGAAATTAATTCGACCTTAACCCTGACACCAAGCGCTAGCCCAAGCAGAAACTCGGGTCATGTATTAACCGCAGCACCAGCAGCGAGCATTAACAAACAATCGATTGCTCAATCTTTTGGCGCCAGTGCCGCAAGCTATCATAGTGGCGCGGCGTTGCAACGCAATGTGGGCAATAACTTACTTGAACTTATGCTGGGGCAACCGCCACGGTTGCTCGATCTTGGCACCGGACCTGGCCATTTTAGCCGCGCACTCGCACAACGTTGTCAGCATTTGATTGGCATTGATATTGCGCCGCAGATGTTAAGTTTTGCCCGTGATACAAACCCGAGCCTTGATATAAGCTGGTTAGCGGGAGATGTCGAGCAGCTGCCGTTGGCCAATAACAGTGTTGATGGCATATTTAGCAGTCTGATGTTGCAATGGGTTCACGATTTGGCGCAGGCATTTAGTGAAAGCCAACGGGTGTTAAAACCGGGCGGGCGACTGGTGATGTCAACATTGGTTGATGGCACCTTGGCCGAATTGGCTGACGCTTGGGCTCAAGTCGATCAATTTCAACATGTTAATCGTTTTATGCCCAGTGCTCAATTATCACAAACTATCGCGGCATCTGGTTTCAAACTGGTGAGTTTTGAGGTGCAGCCAACGGTGGTGTGGTATGACGATGTCATCAGCTTAATGCGCGATTTAAAAGCGATTGGCGCTAACCAAACCGCGAGCAAACAACGTGGGTTAATGGGCAAGCAGCAGTTGCGCTTACTGAAAGACAGTTATGAAAAATATCGGGTAGCTGGTCAACTGCCCGCGACTTATCAAGTCGTTTATGCCGTATTGGAAAAATCTTAATATGAATCACCCTCAAACACACTCCTTTTTTGTTACCGGCACCGACACCGATGTTGGTAAAACTTATGTCTGTAATTTACTGCTTGAGCAATTAAAACACCAAGGACTGCGCGCAATTGGCTATAAGCCTATTGCGGCTGGGGCGCTGTTGACCAGTGATGGTCTTCGTAATGACGACGCCGTGATCTTACAAAGTGCCAGTGCGGGTGCGCCAGCTTACGAGTTGATTAATCCTATTTGTTATCAGCAGGCGATTGCGCCGCATATTGCTGCAAAAGAGCAGGGCGAGCAAATAAGCACCGCCCAGCTGACTCATTGGTGGCAGCAGCGCCCAACTGATTATCAAGTAGAGATTGTTGAAGGAGCCGGCGGCTGGCGATTACCAATTAATGACCAGCAATGGCTGAGCGAATTTGTGGTTACCGCCAAACTTGAGGTTATTTTAGTGGTCGGCATGCAATTGGGCTGTTTAAATCATGCCTTGTTAACGGTTGAGGCGATAAAACAAGACGGCGTTAACCTCGTGGGCTGGATTGCCAATCAGCTCGAGTCACCCATGGGCCATTATCAAACCAACCTTGATTATTTAATGGACCACATCGACGCGCCATTTCTGGGGCAAGTACTCTCAAACCAACAAACTCATGCTGCAGAGCCACTGTTTAATCTGTCCAAAATTATCGATTAATTGTTTTGCTTACCCAGGTAGTAGACTAATGTCTGGTTTTTATCTGTCAGTGATGCTCTAGGATGGAAAAAAGAGTTGGTTAATGAAGCGGATCACTAAGGCGATGATTAGTAAGACAACGCCTAATCGATAGATTTTGAATTCTGTCATTGCAAAGCCGTCTTTAAGTTGGTTGACCATCACGCGGATAATACTTTGATAATCGCCGGTTCTTAAGGTGTATTTTGCTAGCGCTGTGATGACTAACAGACCGCCAAGGGCAAATAAGCCCGGTTCAAGCATTGCTAAAAATTGCATCTTTTACTCTCTTTCAATAGTGATTGTTATTATTAGGGCCGCTAATCAGATAGTTGCAACGGCTAAACGCCACTATAACCAATTTGTTCGATAATGAAACGCGACTAAAGTGTGAGGATGACACATGGCTGAAGATGTTGAAATTACAGAAATCAAACAGTTTTTATCGCAAGTAGTGCCCTTTAGCAGTTTAAGTAGCCGCGCATTATCTCGCGCTGCGACAGGCCTTAGGATCAGTTATTTTTCGGCCAGCAGTGGTCACGTCGAAATCGATTACCACAACCCACAATTGTATGTTGTGCGCACCGGTGGTTTTGAAGTGTGTGACAAGCAAGGCAACTTACTTGATCGCTTAGGGCAAGGGGAATGTTTTGGTTATCCTTCGTTACTGACCGGTGAAAACATTAATAATCGGGTGACGGTGCTTGAAGACGGTTTGGTATATTTGTTAGATCTGGAATTATTCAAATACCTGCGCACGGACTCGACCGAATTTGACCGATTTTTTAATCGGGCTCATGCCAAACGAATGAAACGCTTTAGCGCTTCGAGCAATCAAGACGAGGTGATAACCCAAAAAATTGATGACTTGATCAAGCATCAAGTCATCAGCATTTCTCCCGATGCAACGGTAACTGCGGCGGCGACATTAATGGATCAACATCGTATTTCATCATTAATTATCGTGGAGGCAGAGTTACTCGTTGGCATTTTAACCGATCGGGATCTACGGAGTCGCGTATTGGCGGCAGGCCTTGATGGCGAGGTATTGGTTAAAGATGTCATGACTCACCAACCCTGCTTTATGAACAGCAATGCGTTGCTATTTGAAGCGTCAATGATGATGAGCACCCATAATATTCATCATTTGCCCATTGTCGACGGCACGACTCCGGTTGGTATGTTAACCACAACCGATTTAGTCCGGGCGCAAAACAATCAACCGATATTTCTAATTGGTGAAATAAACCGTCAGCATAACCTTGCCGGTTTAGTTGAAATTAGTCGTAAGTTCCCGCAGTTATTACATTCATTAATCGCGTCTGATGCGCGGGCCGATCAAATAGGGCGAATTTTAACCCTACTATCTGATGCATTGACCCGCCGCTTATTAATCCTTGGCGAAACGCAAATGGGTAAGCCACCGTTTGAATATAGTTGGATGGTATTTGGCTCTGCCGGGCGGATGGATCAAACCGCGGGTTCCGATCAGGATAACGCGATGATTTTAGCGCAGCAGCCAACGACCGAACAAGCATTGTACTTTAAAGCCTTGAGCGAGTTTGTTTGTCATGGCCTTGATGCTTGTGGTTATATTTATTGTCCGGGCGATATCATGGCGCAAAATGATCAATGGCGCGTATCGTTATCGACTTGGCAAGATTATTTTCATCGCTGGGTGGCGACACCAGCACCGCAGGCGTTACTGCACAGCACCATATTTTTTGATATGCGAGTGGTGGCGGGCAGTGTCGAGTTATTTGACCTGTTACAACTGCAAGTATTAAAACAAACTAAGGGCAATCAAATATTTATTGCAGCGATGGCTGCTAATGCTGTCGCAAGCAAACCACCGCTGGGCTTCTTTGGCAAGTTTGTGCTAGAACGTGATGGTGAAGAAAATAAGGTGTTAGATCTCAAACATCGTGGGGTGGCGTTAATTAATGACATTGCGAGAATTTATGCGCTCGCCGAAGGGCTAACTGAAGTTAATACCAGTGCGCGGCTTGATCAATTACTCGGACGGAAAATTTTGAGTAACAAGGATGTCAAAAATCTTAAAGATGCCCACGAGTTCATCGGCCACCTGCGCTTAAAAAATCAAGGTGCTCAGGTTGGCAGTGGTAAAACCGCGAACAACTATTTAAAACCCCGTGATATTTCATCCTTGTTACGTCACCAGCTAAAGGATGCATTTGAAGCGGTTAACAGTGCCCAAAATGGTCTTAAAATGAAATTTACCCGTGGGATGTATTAAGCGATGTTTACGCGTGGGCAAGTTGTGACATGGATGTCAAAAAAACGCGAGTTAAATCCTGTGCTCTGCCGAGTGTTTAAAAGGGCCCAGCGATGAGCTTAAAGAAGGTACAGCTATGAGCTTAAATCTTTCTATTGGCCAGTTTAATCGCTTGCTGTTAGGGCTTAAAGCGACTGATCCAGCCATGCAGCAGTATATTGCACAAGGTTGCGATTTGTCCCAGCCCTATAACCAACTTGAGCTGTTAAGTGTCGATCTCGAAATGACCGGACTCAATGCTAAAAAGCATGAGATTATTAGCATGGGTTGGGTGCCGATTATTGCCGGAGAAATTATTTTATCACAAGCGCGGCATATTTTGGTTAAGCCGCAAGCGGGCGTCGGAGACAGCGCAACCATTCATGGTATTCATGATCATCAGCTTGATGACGCAATGCCACTCAGTCTCGCACTAGAACAATTGCTGCAAGCAATGCAGGGCAGAGTGCTGGTGGCGCATCACGGCGCGCTTGATATTGCTTTTATTCAACAAGCCGCTAAAAAACTCTATGGTCACAAATTACCCTTTGATTTACTCGATACCCTGTTACTTGAGGCTAAACGTTTACAACGACAAGGCAGTCATTACGACAAACAAAAGTTGCGGTTATATGCATGCTGTGAGCGCTATCAATTACCACCATTAAGTGCGCACAATGCATTGTCAGATGCGTTGGCGACAGCGCAACTTTTACTCGCTCAAGCAGCGGCTATTGGCGGTAGCAGTGTGCTCAGTGCTAAACAATTAATGCGATATAGCCATTAATAACTCGCCAAAATCGGTGGTAATCTCGAGCAATTTGAGCATTTATGCCATTGCTACGTACTTATAATTAGCTAATTAAGTCAAAGTCGGCTTAAGCATACATCAGCACTATTATTTGTTAGAATAACGCCAAACTCATTATGTTAAGAAAACCCATGACGACATCACAACCAAAAAACCCATTACATGGCATGACCCTTGAACAAATATTGAATAAATTGGTCGATGTTCATGGCTGGAAGGTACTGAGCAAGGAAATAGAAATTCGTTGTTTCTACAACGATCCCAGTGTTAAGTCTAGTCTTAAGTTTTTGCGTAAAACACCTTGGGCACGGGCTAAGGTTGAGCAATATTACCTTGATACCTGTCAAAGTACCTTTGTATGGCCAGAATTGAACAAAGCTAAAAAAGACTAAACTGCAACTTCTATTGCGTATCAAGTCCAAACTCAAGTCCAAACAAAAATCTAAACTACAAGGCTAAACCCTAAGATAAACTCTAAGGTAAGGCCTGCTGTAAATCCATTTTATATCATTCGAATTCATGTTCTAAGTCATAGTCTAAGTCATCTTTTGACGAAATAATTCATTGTTTAGATTATCCAAATTACGTTAAATTATCGGGGTTATCATTACTTTCGTCGCAGGTTTGCCGAAGTTGATGCACGTTCTATTATTATTTTTTTATAACGACGTTTATACAGATTCTTTTCTGGTGGTTTATTGATCTGCTTAGGGCAATATTTGCCCCACAACAAAAATAGTTGGCAGTTCCTTGATATTGATCAATTATAGCGAATTAAATTGTGGTTAAGAGCGGTGTTTATGCCATTGCTTTGAGCTACCATCGATCCTTTAAAAAGTTGTAAGTGATAGTAATAGTGATGCATAAATTTAGTAACGCCGAGGAAGTTGTATTTCCGGCCTCAGAACAACTGGTATCAATTACCGATGTTCGTGGGGTCATTACCTATGTTAACGATAATTTTGCCCGTGTTGCAGGTTATAGCCCGCAAGAGTTGATCGGTAAAAATCATAACATTGTGCGGCATCCAGACATGCCAGCGGCGGCTTTTAGTGACTTATGGCTTAAATTAAAAGATAACCAGCCTTGGCGTGGCATGGTTAAAAACAGATGTAAAGACGGTAGTTTTTATTGGGTTGACGCTTATGTTACACCGTTAAGTGAAAACGGGGTGGTTACTGGTTATCAATCGGTCCGTGTCTGCCCAACCACTGAACAAAAGCAAGCCGCTGAAACTTTTTATCAGCAAATAAATGCCGAAAAACCAGTCCGCGACTATCACGCTAATCGCTCGCTAAAACATCTGTTGTTGGCTGGCGCTGTGACAATGGTCAGTGCCGCGCAATATTATTTAACCCAAAATTTCGCCAGTCTATTACTGACTTGGTCATGCGTCGCAGCGATGTGGGCGATTTATAGTGAAGAGTTGGTGACGTTGCCAAGCTATATTAAACGACTTCAATTGCAGTTTGATAGCCCATCGCGTTTTGTTTTTTCAGGTAAAGGCTTAACAGCAATCGCCGACTACGCGTTAGGTTTATCGCAAGCACGGTTACGAACCGTATTAGGACGCAGTAATGACTACGCCAAAGGTTTAGTAACGACCGCCGACATTCTTGACGACTCATCGACGCAAACCTTGACCGGTTTGACGGTGCAAAATGATCACCTGGCACAATTATCGAGTGCGATAACTCAAATGAGTTTATCGATTAATGAGATAAGTCATAGCACGGTTCAGTCTAAAGATCATGTTGATACGGTAAACCAACAATGTATCGACGCCATTACGATTATTAATAAGACTGAAAATACGACGTCGGTCTTGGCTGACGAGGTGGCGCACGCCGCAAAGGCAGCTGCTTCATTAATCAGCGATGCCGACAACATTTCAAACATCATGACCGAAATTGGCGGCATTGCTGACCAAACCAACCTACTTGCTTTAAATGCTGCCATCGAAGCGGCGCGAGCGGGTGAGCTTGGCCGAGGGTTTGCGGTGGTTGCCGACGAAGTTCGAACTTTGGCTAACCGCACTCAAAACGCGACGGCGCAAATTCAAGGGTCGGTAGTTGCGTTGCAGCAAACATTGTCCGATTGGGCGCAAATGATGCTTAACAATCAACAACAAGCCAAGCAGTGCAGTGAACAAAGTTTATTGGCGCGCCAATCTATGGACAACATCGTTGACATGATGACGCAACTGACCGATACCTCTACTCAAATTGCGGCGACCACGGAAGAACAAAGTGTGGTGGCACAACAGATTATAAGCAGCGTTCATGTGCTTGATGAGATATCGCTAAACAATAAGAACCTGGCACAAGAATTACAGGTTAATGGCAAGATCGTGCAGCGCCGGGCTGAGGAAATTAACCAACTCAGTGCGACGTTTCAATAACCCGCTTTTAGTAACGGTTGTTTTAAGTCACGATCTGTTTTAATTAAGATTTTTTTAAATAAAATCGTTTTAACTAGAATTGTTTTTAATCAGGATTAGGCCATCGCGATGGAAAATAAAATCAAGCAATTAGGCTGTTCATGTTACGAAAACAGCGCCATTAAAAATACACTTAATATGGTATATAAGCAGCTGCAACCAGACCATTGTTTTGTTGCATCACTAAAGCCTGGCGCTGATCAAATGGACACCCTATATCACCTTGCTGCCGGTCAGCAGGGCGATAGCTTTGTTTATCAATTAGCCGGATCACCTTGTCAGCAACTGCTGAGCAATAAAGAGCTTGTCAGTTATGCTGCGGATGTCCAGCAATCGTTTCCAACGGATCGGGTGCTTAAAAAATTCAAGGCGCAAGCCTTTATTGGTAGCCTGTTGTACGACGATGACAATCAAGAAATCGGCTTACTGGTGTGTTTGTTTAAACAGCCAGTAGTAGAACATACAGCTGCCGTGGATTGGTTATTAACCTTAAGTCACATTAGCACACAGCAAGGGGGATTGACTGGGCATCAACACAGCACCAACCAATTGCTCGCCCAGTTAGAAACGGGCGAGCGAGTAACAAAAATGGGCAGCTGGCGTTGGGACATCAGTCATAATCTATATTCGTGGAGCAATGAAGTTTATCGGATATTTGAGTTAGATCCGGCGGTTGGCGATATTAGCTGTCAGGAATTAACCGAGTATGTTCACGTTGATGATCGCGCGCGGGTACTCGAAGTGCTAAGTGCTATCGCCAGTGGCAAAAAAACAGCATTTGAGATTACTTATCGAATCGTCTTAGCCAATGGTAACCACAAGCACCTACATGTCATTGGTCAGTCAAGTGATGTGCTTGGCGAACGTCCGCTATATTTTGAGGGTACGGTGCAAGATGTCACTGAATTATCTCAACTAAACTTAGATAAGCAGCTGTCAGACTTTGTGTTTAATCATACCAGTGAATCGGTGATGATCACGAACAGCGAAAACAAGATAATTTCGGTTAATCAAGCGCTGGAGCAGCTAACAGGTTATAGCCAAACCGAGCTATGTGGTCGCAACCCTAACGTGCTTTCCTCTGGGCTGCAAGATCAAGACTTTTATCAACAAATGTGGCACACGATTAATCAACAGGGTCATTGGAAAGGCGAGTTGTGGAATAAGCATAAAAATGGTCAAGTGTTCCCCGAAGAGTTAGTCATTAATCGGGTCACCAATGAGCAAGGCAATATTAGCCATTATGTCGCGATTTTTCGAGACATCTCACAGTGGAAAGCAACTGAGCACCAATTACGTTTTTATGCTGAATGTGATCCGCTGACCAAGTTAACGAACCGCCGGGCCTTTATTGAACAACTAGAGTTACACTTACAGGGCAATGGTAGCATTGGTATCAGTGCCGTTGTTTGCATTGATTTAGATCATTTTAAAGAAATTAATGATATCTACGGCAATGACGTCGGCGATTTATTGTTAGTTGAAACGGCGCAGCAACTGACAAAAATAACCAGTGAGCACGATATTGTTTGTCGCTACGGTGGCAATGAGTTTACCTTATTATTAGCATATAGCAGTCAGGAAAAAGCCAAAAAAATTGTCAAAAAAATTCAGCGCAGTTTTCATCACGGTATTAAGGTGGCTGATTTTTCTATAAATGTCACGGTAAGCATTGGGGTCGCGATGTACCCCGACTCGGGGCTAACAGCCAAGTTATTATTGCGCCATGCTAGTAATGCAATGGCTAATGCTAAGCAAACAGGAAGAAACTGCATTGCTTATTACGATGTTAAATTACAACGTCAATACCAGCGTAAATTGGAATTAAAAGAACAGTTAATTCAGGCCCTTGAACAGCAAAAATTACAAGTATTTTATCAGCCAATTGTTGATATCAGCCGTAACACTATTGCTAAGTTTGAAGCGCTCGTACGCTGGCCAGATGGCGATGGCGGTTTTATTTCACCAGAACAATTTATCCCGATTGCAGAAGAGTTTGGTTTAATTTCCCAAGTCGGTAATTTTGTATTAGATCGCGCTTGTTCAGACTTAAAGGCGCTACATCAGCAAGGTTATCAGCAAATTTGTTTTTCAATTAACCGCTCGATCAGTGAATTTTACACCAATGAAATAAAACAGCAGTCGATAGCTGCAACAATTGCAGCAGCAGGCCTGCCTTATGAATCGATAGTGATTGAAATAACCGAATCAATTGCAATGTCCGAAAATCGTTACGCTAAACAAGCCCTCGCACAATTAAGACGCAAAGGCATTAAAATTGCTCTAGATGACTTTTGTACCGGTTATTCATCGCTAAATTACTTAATTGATTATGAAATTGATTTAATTAAAATTGATCGCTCATTTGTTAAGGGCATTGGCTGTGACATTAAAAGCCAAATATTAACCTCAACCGTACTTGAATTAGCGTTAAAACTAGGACTAGAGGTGATTGCAGAAGGTGTTGAAACCGAACAACAATTGGAGTTTTTACGCCAATCGGGTTGTCACTTTATTCAAGGGTTTATCTTTAGTCCTGCATTGAATATTAACGATTGTCAGCAGTTGTTGGCGCAAGATATACTCAGTGCTTCGTGGCAAGAAATTGTTAATAAATATCGTTAATTACATCATCTAAAAGCAGAGTATATGAAGGTAGAAGTAGTTATTTTAAATGCGTTTACCCGAGATGGCAGCGGTGGTAACCCAGCGGGTGTGGTGTTAAATGCAGATTGGTTAAGTGCCCAACAAATGCAGGCTATTGCTAGGCAAGTTGGTTTATCTGAAACTGCTTTTGTGATGTCTTCAGCGTTAGCCGATTTCGCAGTCCGATTCTTTACCCCGACCGCTGAAGTTGACTTTTGTGGCCATGCCACAGTGGCGGTCTATTGCTTAATGCAACAACGTCAATTGTTAAAGGCAAAGCAACTGAGCCAAGTGACCAAAGCGGGCATTTTGACGGTAACGATCGACGCTCAAAACGCGGTGTTAATGCAATTGGCTTTACCAACATTTGGTGCCCGCTTTGCAGCTGCGCAAATTGCCGCGATGCTAAATATTTCTCCTGAACTTATTGATGCCACCCAATTACCGCTTGAAGTGGTCGCCACTGGGCTGGCTGATTTAATAGTACCGATAGTTGCTGGCGGGCTCGATCAAGTGGTGGCAGATCACCACGCAATAGCTCAGTTTTGTCGTGCGCATGATTTGGTTGGTTTTCATTTATTTGAGTTAACCGACCAACCGAATAAATTTTCCGCCCATTGCCGTAACTTTGCGCCATTGTTTGGCATCAACGAAGAATCAGCCACTGGCAGTTCTAGTGGCGCATTAGCCTGTTATTTGCATCGTCATTTACCCGACGCGCCAACAGCGTTTGTTTTTGAGCAAGGCCGCTTAATGGCACAAAGCTCACGCCTGAGCGCGGTTATTGATCATCAAGGCGCTCAAATCACCCATGTCAGCGTCGGTGGTACCGCGACCATCAGCCATACGATTAGCTTAGCGGTTTAGGATGCAGTTAGCTTAGGAGCTATTAACTTAGAGCTAGCGGCTTAGGATATTATTGGTTTTGCTCCGGCCACCGCAATTTATGTTGGATAAGCTCGACTAATTAGCTGTTTAAATTCTTGAGCGGCCAACGACAGTGGCGCGCGATGACTGGTAATTATGCCTACGCGTCGACTCACTGTCGGCTCTGCAATGGGTCGACATATCACACCTAATGAATGCAACTGTGTTTGACATAACGCAGGCATGGCACTAACCCCCAACCCCGTCGCTACCATTTGGCCAATAGTTGCTAATTGATTCGCTTCAAATTCAACTTGTAATTCAATTCCTTGCTCAAGCAGTGCTTGCTCAATCAGCTGGCGAATACTTGATGGCCGCTGCAATAATATAAAAGGTTCATTGGCAATATCTTGCCAATGAATCTCTTGTTGCTTAACCAGTGGGTGCTTGGCAGGTAAGGCAACAATAAACCGATCGGTAAACAGAGGTTCAAAATCAAGATCATCGGACACGCCAGGATCGAAAGATACCGCAAACTCAGCCTCGCCAGAACGGATCATCGCGACGCTGTCTTCTGCAATAACATCATGAACCTTGATATTTATGGCGGGATATTGCTGATGGTATTGTTGAATATGCGCTGGCAGCAAGGTGCTGGCAAAAGAGGGCATGGCCGCCATGGTTAAGGTGCCACGGTTTAAAGCAAACAAATTATTGAGATCGGAAAAAGCGGCATCCCAATCGGTTAATAACCGCTTTGCGATGGGGAAAAATGTTTTTCCCTCAGGTGTTAACACTACACTGCGGGTAGTACGGGCAAACAATTGCCCGCCGATGCTTTGTTCTAAATTTTTAATGCTAATGCTTAATGCCGGCTGCGACAAATGCACTAGCTCACTGGCTTGGGCAAAGCTACTGGTTTGAGCAATAGCTACAAAAGCTCGAATTTGTTTTAAAGTAACATTCATAAAAGTGTCGGTGTACCGAGTAAATAATAAAGCGGATTATATATTTATAAAATTAATCAATTGTTGAATTAATTAAAATTGTTAAATATATAAACATATAGGATGCTTAAACTCAACTTGATTGGTTAACTAATTCACCAATAGCAATTTGAGGAAGAGTAAAATGGCGGGTTTTAATAAAGTAGTAAATAGTTATCAAGAGGCTTTGGCTGGTCTAGAAGATGGCATGACAGTGATCGCTGGTGGTTTTGGCTTATGCGGGATCCCTGAGAATTTGATCAAAGAGATTCAAAAAAAGGGGACCAAAGATTTAACTGTCGTCTCTAATAACTGTGGTACTACTGAACATGGTTTAGGTCTGTTATTACTAGACCGTCAAATTAAAAAAATGGTCGCCTCTTATGTTGGTGAAAACGCAAACTTTGAAGCACAGATGATGGCCGGTGAGCTCGACGTTGAATTAACACCTCAAGGCACCTTGGCTGAGAAAATGCGCGCTGGTGGTGCTGGCATTCCGGCATTTTATACCGCGACTGGTTACGGTACGCCGGTGATGGAAGGTAAAGAAACCCGAGAGTTTGACGGCCGCCATTATATTTTAGAACAAGCGATCACCGGCGATTTTGCAATCGTTAAAGCGTGGAAAGCCGATACTTTGGGTAATTTAGTGTATCGAAAAACTGCTCGTAACTTTAATCCGCTAGCGGCCACCGCAGGAAAAATTACCGTGGTTGAAGTAGAAGAGCTTGTTCAGCCCGGCGAACTCGATCCCGATGAAATCCACACCCCAGGTATTTATGTCGACCGCGTTATTGTTGGTCAATTCGAAAAAATTATTGAACAACGCACCACGCGTTCAGCATAGGAGCATAACATGGCACTTACCAGAGAGCAGATAGCACAACGTGTAGCGCAAGAATTACAAGATGGCTATTATGTCAATTTAGGGATAGGCATTCCAACCTTAGTGGCCAATTACGTGCCTAAAGACATTGAAGTGATGTTGCAATCCGAAAATGGATTATTAGGCATGGGGCAATTTCCGACCGAACAAGAGATCGATGCTGATTTAATTAATGCTGGAAAGCAAACGGTAACAATGGCCGTTGGCGCTTCGTTGTTCGATTCTGCTGAATCTTTTGCAATGATCCGCGGTGGTCATGTGGACTTAACGGTATTAGGCGCGTTTGAAGTTGATTGCCAAGGCAATATTGCTTCTTACATGATCCCTGGCAAGCTGATTAAAGGCATGGGCGGGGCAATGGACTTAGTCGCGGGCGCTGACAACATTATTGTGACGATGACTCATGCTTCTAAAGCGGGCGCTTCAAAGTTATTGAGCGAATGCAGCTTGCCGTTAACGGGCAAAGGTTGCATTAAAAAAGTCCTGACCGATTTGGCCTTTCTTGAAATAAAACAAGGCAAATTTCATTTGCTAGAACGTGCTCCTGGCGTCTCAGTTGAAGAAATTATTAAATTAACCGCCGGTGAATTAGTGGTACCAGAAAATGTACCGGAAATGGTATTTTAATTAAAAATATTTACTGGCTAAAAAGGCTAAGGGAAAATATATGTCAACTCGTGAAGTTGTATTTTTAAGTGCGGTACGTACTGCAATTGGTGATTTTGGTGGCTCGTTAAAAGGCGTTGCACCGACTGACTTAGCAGGGCAGATGGTTGCTGCTGCGGTTGAGCGCGCTAACGTTGATAAAGCAGATGTCGGTCATTGTGTTATTGGTACTGTAACCCACAGCGATCGTCGCGATATGTATATGAGTCGCGTTGCTGCTATTAACGGTGGTTTACCGGTAGAAACACCCGCTTTAACGGTTAATCGCTTATGTGGCTCTGGCTTACAAGCCATTATTTCGGCAGCGCAATTATTATTGCTCGATGACTGTGATGTTGCTGTTGCTGGTGGCGCTGAATCTATGTCACGCGTGCCATATTGGCTACCTACGGCACGTTTTGGCAGTAAGATGGGCGACGCGCAAATGGTTGATCCTATGGTGGGTGCATTAACCTGTCCAATTGGCGATACACACATGGGCATTACTGCTGAGAATATCGCAACGCGCTGGAACATTAACCGCGAAGAGCAAGACTTAGCTGCGGTTGAATCGCATCGTCGCGCGCAGCATGCTACTGAGCAAGGGCGCTTTGTTGATCAAATTGTTGCGGTTGAATTAAAGTCACGTTGCGGCAGTGTTGATTATGTTACCGATGAACATATTCGTTATGACTGCACCCTAGCTGATATGGCAAAATTACGCCCAGCGTTTAAAAAAGAGGGTAGCGTTACCGCTGGCAATGCGTCTGGTATTAACGACGCCGCTGCCGCTGTGATCATGGCCGATAGTGATTATGCCAAGGCAAAGGGACTAAAACCGTTAGCAAAACTAGTGGGTTATGCCTTTGCTGGGGTCGATCCTGAAATTATGGGTATTGGCCCAGTGCCTGCGGTTAAAAAATTATTAGAAAAAACCGGTATTACAAAAGATCAGATTGATGTGTGGGAGGTTAATGAAGCATTTGCCGCTCAAGCATTGGCTGTAGCTCGTGACTTAGAGCTAGATATGACAAAGGTTAACCCTAATGGTTCTGGGATCTCGCTGGGTCATCCCATTGGGGCAACGGGCGCGGTCATTACGGTTAAAGCTATTCATGAGTTGCAACGAGTACAAGGTAAATATGGCGTTGTTACTATGTGCATCGGTGGTGGACAAGGCATTGCAGCATTGATTGAGCGACTGTAGCCCACTGTTTTAATAGCAAATAGCAAATAGCAAATAGCAAATAGCAAATAGTTGAATTTTGCTGATTTTAAAACCACGATAACAGACTTGTTGTCGTGGTTTTTTGTTTTATCGCCTTAAAACTATTTATTTGTATTAGGATAAAAACACTATAATTTTATTTTAATTAGGCATATAGTATTTAATTCATAACGGTTTTGTACGCAACGTACCCGTTAAGTAATAGAGATTTAAAATGGATTATAAATCGAGAATTGGGGAAGGGAATTGAAGTTAACCGATCAAAGCCTTATTGAACAAATGAAGATCACTTCGTTTGAAATTGCGCAGCGCAAAGAACTATTGAATCTTACTCATGCAGATTTAGCCTTATTAAGCAGCCATAAGCTGATGGTTGAAGCTAACATCGATGACATGGTGTTTGAGTTTTATGAAAATCAAACTCAAGTTGATGAAATATCCTTATTAATTGGCGACGCTGATACTTTGCAGCGTCTACAATCGGCGCAGCGAAAATATATTCTCGATTTATTTTCAGGCAATTACGACGACGAATATGTTAATAACCGACTGCGTATTGGACTAGTCCATAAACGAATAGGGGTTGACCCTAAGCTTTACTTGGCCAGTGTAAGACAACTAAAAGCTGTCGTCACAGAAGTATTATCCGCATTTATTCCCGATCATGATCAATTAACAGCAACCTTAGTGGCGCTGGAAAAATTATTCTATTTTGATATAACTTTAGTGTTCGATACCTATATTGATACCATGGTTAACGAAATTAAAATTGCCCAGAAAAAGACTGAAGATTACGCCACCAGTTTGGAAGCGGTAGTGGCTGAGCGTACCCAAGAATTAAAAGAACAAGCCCAGCTAGATCCCCTAACCAACATTTACAACCACCGCGCATTGCATGAATTTTTGGGCCGCGAGCTGGCGTTATCACAACGAAAGAAAACATCAGTATCATTAGTTTATTTTGATATTGACCATTTCAAACAGATCAATGATACATGTGGTCATGTCGTTGGCGACGAAGTGCTCAAGCATTTATCGCTTTGCATGCTTGGTAGTATTCGAGTGGTTGATTATGCTTGCCGTTATGGCGGTGATGAATTTTGCGTATTATTACCCGATTGCTCTTTAAAAGATGCCGAAGGAGTGTGCCAAAAAATAATCGATAAATTTGTTAATAAATACCCTGACTATTCAATAAGCATGGGCATTGCTGAATCAACCTACGAAACTCAACTAGAATCGGAAGAGTTAGTTCAACAAGCCGATAGGCAAATGTATTTAGCAAAAAAAGAGCTAGGTTGCCAAGTGTGCGCTTAAGAAACTAGCTTATTCGATCAGCTAGTTTTAAGGCTAGTTTTTAAGGTGAGTTTTTAAGGTATTAGCCTTTAGATTTTGAAAAATAATTTAAGCACTTACTGCACAAACACTGATCCAAAACTCTAATGGGCTCAGTTATTAGCTCCGGTTCTACTCGAGGTTGGTTAAAACACCAACACGTTGATCGCCCAGCGCTAATACCACATTGATTACGCTTGAGACACTGCGGGCAAACTAGCTCACTGGCCACTTGTGATGGCGTGGCAGCAATATCTAGTCCAAGTTCATGCCGAGCTCCATCTGAGTGATTAAGTTCGCTCTTGTTTAACTCCTCAATCATCAGCGCTAACCTTGCTATTTTTACATTGGACAGCTGCCGATAGTCAAAATAGGGACACACAATTACGCGTTGCTCGCGGTTAATAGCGAACTCATCATCTAACCAATCTAATGTAACCGTTAATTGACCACTGGCTAGCAGCGATCTGGCATAAGTACGACCGATAATAATGTGAATGCTCGGTTTGTTTGTTTTAAGCGTTTTATTGTTCAGCTCTTTATCATTCAGTTCGTTATCGATAAGGATTTTGTTGGTAAGCTGGGGCGGGCTAAAAAATAACGCGGTGTGCGAATTAGTTTGCAGCAGGTGATGGTCACGAAAAATCTGCCAGGTTGGTGCCAAGCTCGAAAAATTGAACTGGGATGGATTAAGCGCATAAAGCAGTTTAGCGTAAACATTAAAAACTTTACGCCAGCCATTGCCACATTGCTGGCCAATAGTTGTTATTTCATCTTGTACTAGCGGGCTAAATTGCTGTTGACTGCAGTAGGGCTCAATGGGCGGTCGGTTTGCTATATATACTGCAATGTGGTGTTGCGCGCAGCCGAGGCCATGTTGGTGCTTCATGAGGTAATCCGAAAATTGCGTTAAATCAGTTCAGCGTCAATGATACCAAATTCGTTAACGTCATAACAAAAAAAAGGAGCCGAAGCTCCTTAATTATTATCTTAGCTTAACTTGGCCGTTAGCCGAGCAGTAAACTGTCGTCACTTAACTCAGCACCATGTTGATTTTTCTTAAATAAATCAAGCAAATCACTTACGGTTAAACCTTTACGATCTTCACCACTAACATCAAAAACCACTTTGCCTTCGTGCAACATAATAGTTCGGGTGCCCACTTCTAACGCCTGCTGCATGCTGTGAGTAACCATTAATGCGGTAAGCTTGTTTTCTTCAATAATTTCACAGGTTAGCTCAATCACAAAAGCTGCCG
Source organism: Gammaproteobacteria bacterium (assembly GCA_013214945.1). Classification (NCBI taxonomy): domain Bacteria; kingdom Pseudomonadati; phylum Pseudomonadota; class Gammaproteobacteria; species Gammaproteobacteria bacterium. The sequence continues at coordinate 5,815 of JABSRT010000017.1, read as the reverse complement.
TTTTAGGATCAAGCGCAGCGGTGTGTTCATCTAACAGTAAAATCTTGGCCGGCTGTAAGGCCGACATTAACAAGCTAATAGCTTGGCGCTGACCACCAGAGAGTAAACCAATTTTATCTTTAACTCGGTGTTCTAAGCCGAGCCCCAAACGTGCTAATTGCTTTTTAAATACCGCTCTGTTTTTAGAATTTAGCGCTGAACCAAAGCCAGTTTTTTGACCACGGTACCAGGCCAGTGCCATATTCTCTTCAATGGTCAAATTCTCACAACTACCCGCTAACGGATCTTGAAACACCCGTGAAATAAGCTTGGCCCGCTTCGAGGTTGACCAATTGGTGATATCAGTATCACCGACTTGGATTTTACCGCTGCTAATGCTTACTTCACCACTCAGCGAATTAAGCAATGTTGACTTGCCCGAGCCGTTACTGCCAATCACAGTAACGAATTCACCTTGATTAATCGTGATATCTATTCCACGAACGGCACGCGTTTCTAATGGGGTTCCTTCACCAAAGGTGACTTTAATGTCTTGTAAATGGATCATTAATTTGAGCTCCGGCTACGTCGATTATTAAATTTAGCTTTTAACTGCGGAGCAACAATAGCTAGGGTAACTAGAATAGCAGTGACCAGATTTAAATCTTGAGCTTTTAGCCCGATAAAATCAGCATAAAGGGCCAATGCAATCGCAAATCGATACAAAATCGAGCCAACAATACAGGCTAATAACGCTAACAATAAGGTTTTAGGATGAATAATAGCTTCGCCACCAATGACCGATGCTAGGCCAATAACAATCACCCCAACGCCCATCGTAATATCGGCACTTCCTTGGCTTTGCGCAAACAAACTGCCGGCTAAACCGACTAAGCCGTTCGACACCGCCATACCAAGAATAATCATGCGGTCGGTATTAATGCCTTGTGCACGAGCCATACGAGCGTTAGCACCAGTCGCACGCATTGCTAGACCAGGTTGTGAATTTAAAAACTTGAGCAAGATAAAAAACACAATGACCACTACAATCGCAAAAGCGAGTGGGGTGGCCATATAATAAGGCATGCCCCATGTTTCAGTCGGTGTTAATACCGTGACATCGCCTAATAAGGCAACATTTGGCTTACCCATAATGCGCAGATTAATTGAATAAAGTGCAATCATGGTTAAGATCGAGGCCAGTAAGTTCAAAATACCGAGTTTGGTATTAAGGAAAGCGGTGACGGTACCCGCGCACATGCCTGCACCGAACGCGGCGAGGGTTGCTAACCAAGGGTTAACACCTGACACGATCATAATGGCGCTAACGGCAGCTCCCAGCGGGAAGCTCCCGTCAACGGTTAGGTCGGGAAACTCGAGTACTCTAAAAGATAAGAAAACCCCAAAAGCAACAAGTGCAAATACCAACCCACTTTCAAGCGCACCAAGCGCTGCTATCATAGACATTAAAATTACTTCTCTTGTTCGGCTGCGGCTTTTCTTTCAGCGTTAGTCATTGTTTTTACGATTTGTTTGGCTGACTTAATGAAATCTTCAGACAAAGTAATACCCATCGTTTTAGCGGCTTCAGGGTTAACGTATAATTCGGTCTTATCAACGCCTTGAGGTTGAATATCACCAACATTTTTACCATTTAAAATAGCAACCACCATTTTGCCAGTTTGACGGCCAAGATCGTAGTAGTTAAAGCCTTGTGCAGCAATAGCACCACGCTTAACGGTATCGGTATCGGCAGCAATCACCGGAATGTCTGCTTGAGCGGCTACTTTGATCACGGCTTCAAAGGCTGAAACCACGGTATTATCAGTAGGCACATAAATTGCGTCAACCTTGCCAACTAATGAGCGTGCAGCGGCTAATACATCAGAAGAACGTGGCGAGCCAGCTTCGACGACAGTCATGCCATGAGCCGGAGCGAACTTTTTAACGAGATCAACTAAAGTCGCTGAGTTAGCTTCACCTGGGTTATAAATAACGCCCAGTCGAGTCGCATGTGGCACGATAGTTTTAACCAAGGCCATGTGGCTATCAATCGGTGATAAATCAGAAACACCGGTAATATAACCACCGTTGGCATTGTCCATTGATTTGACTAATTTTGCGCCAACTGGGTCGGTAACCGCTGAAAATACTAATGGAATACCGCGCGCCGAAGATGCAAGTGCTTGGGCTGATGGCGTGGCAATGCCAACGACAACATCAGGTTGTTCGCCAGCGAATTTCTTGGCGATTTGCGCCGCAGTTGAAGGCGCGCCTTGAGCACTTTCAAATGACAATTTTAAATTTTTTCCCTCGGTATAACCCTGAGCGGCCAATTCGTCTTTTACGCCATTGTGAACCGCGTCTAATGCTGGGTGTTCAACAATTTGGGTAATGGCTACGTGTTTTTGGCTGGCATAGGCAGTGTGGCCAACCAGCGGTAACACTAAAGTGGCTGAAACTAAGATACTTAGAAGTGAACGTCTTGTTAAATTCATGAAAACCTCGTGTTGTTTTTGTTTTAAATTATTTGTCTAGAATAGCCCAAAGAAATGAACGATGGGAAGCACTATATCTAAAAAAATGATTAAATTTATCGGCTTTTTTGGACAGCTTGTCGGTAATTCACACTAACTGTTCAGCATGTGAACACAGCGAGGAGGTAATTGGATAAAATAAATACGAAAAGGCTGAGGTGGCATTGTGCGTAAAGGGTTAAATTTTTGAGGTGTTAGCTATAATGTTTAAAGAATTAGCTATATAAGTGCCGCGTCAAAATTTGGTAGTGTAACAACATCACCGGCGAGTAAGTTATCGATATGGATGTCGCCAATCCGAACTCTGACTAGTCTTAATGTGGCAAAGCCAACTGCAGCCGTCATTTTTCTTATCTGACGATTTTTCCCTTCACACAAAGTGATAGATACCCAACTAGTAGGGCCATGTCTCGGATCTCGAATTTTACGACCACGAGCAGGGAGTTGAGGCTCACCATCTAGCTTGAAAGCTTTACAAGGCAGGGTTAAATATTTAGTGCCATTAATACCAATCTCAACACCATTTTGAAGCAGAGACATCGCTTCTTCAGTAATCGTGCCATCGACTTGCACGTAGTACTCTTTCTCTATTCCTTTGGATCTGACTTTGTGGCTCATCATACCGTCGGTTGTGAGTAACAATAAGCCTTCAGAGTCGTGATCTAGTCGGCCTATCGCCATCGTTTTATCGGGGAAGTTATATAGCTCGCCTAATAGATGTTTCTTCTTGCGTGATTCCGGTACAAACTGACTTAAAAAACCATATGGCTTAAATATTTTGAAGTGTTGGTGATTTGGGCTTGGCGCAGCGAGTTCTTTTAAGCTGATTGAATTAGTGATTGAATTTGTGGTTGGCATTAAAGAAAGCTTTGATTGTAAAGTCGAAGAGGTATCGCATTATACAGTTAGTCTGGGCCAGATGCCCAGCGCCACTACAAACAACAACGGTAAATCGCTATCGCGAAAAAGCGAGTGATCATATGCTTAATTGGTAGGTGTAATCATTTTTTATGCCGGACATTATATTTTTCCGATAAGTACCTGTTATTATATCAATATATAAACCCCGTCCAATGAGCATCTTATAATGAATAGCGAAATCGAACAGTTTGAAAAATATTACGCCATGTTAACTGAGTACTTGCTGACCTATAGTGCACAGTTCGTTGGTGCTATTTTCATTCTATTGATTGGATTGTGGGTAGCTAAGAAGTTAGGCGCGGTTGTGTTTAACATCATGAGTCGTCACAACGTCGATATTACGCTCACAAATTTTGTGAGCAGTGTCGTTAAAGTGCTGCTGACTATCACAGTTGTTATTATCACCTTAGGTAAAATTGGCATTAGTGTTACGCCTTTTATTGCGGCGATTGGCGCGGCATCGCTAGGCGCAGGTTTAGCCTTACAAGGTATGTTGTCAAACTATGGTGCAGGCCTTGCGATTATCGCGACGCGACGCGCCCGTTTGTTGTTGGCGATACGATTGAGGTTAAGCATGTTTGCGGGCAAGTTAAAACGATTGAATTAGGTCATACCATTTTGATCAATGAAGACAACGTTGAAATCACGGTACCCAATAAACACATTGTTGGCGAAATAATACATAATTCGTTTAAGTTCTCACTAGTTAAGGGAGAAATTGATATTAGTTACGACGCAAATTCTGACGATGCAATTAGCCTTATTGAGCAAGTATTAAACGAACACGAATTGGTGGCTGAAAATCCCAACGCTCAAATTGGCATTGAATGTTTTGCGGCCAGTGGTGTGACAATTAGCTATCGGTATTGGGTCCCAACGGCCAAGATAATAGAAACAAAGTTGGCCATCAATAATGGCGTTTATAAAGCAATGAATAATGGCAACATTGAAATACCTTTCCCACAACGTGTTGTAAGGGTTAGGCAAGAATCTGACGATTAATGAAGTACCTAATGATTAATCACTTGCATATTTCAGGCTGAAACATTAGTTTAAGGTCTCATGCAAAAAGATTATATTTTTTATAACGACGCACCAACTGGAGCTTAAATCACAGTGATACAGTTTTCTTTTATTCCCCTTAAAAAACTAACAACTGACGCCTTAAATTCACTCGAAACACGCTATGAATTAGAAGAAGAGGTTAAGCTAGATAACGTGCAGCAACTTCATTTATTTGTCTCATGTTTTGGCGGAAAAATGAACGAGGAGGGGTTGAAAGATGTTACCGATGTTGATGCTATATGGCGTATATCTGGAAAACTTAAGCCATTTAGTGAGTCTGAACTAGACAGCTTTTATGAAAAGTGGCTAGCATTATCAAAACGAGAAAATAATATCGATGAGTTTTGTCAAATGGTGTCTTTTAATAGCTTTTTATTAGAATTAAATAAAGCTAAGTTCAAAGTAGTATTACAAAACTCTGCACAATAATACTGATCCAGTATTGTCAGTAGGTCTATGTAATACCGGCATTTGATCCCCTTAATGTTAGCCGTTTTTAAGTTGATTTAGCACAGAGCGAATTAGTACTCTGTGCAATGTGTAAATCGATTAATCGAGCGTTTATTGCTCAGTAGGTCCAACATCCATACCATCGTATGAACCCAGTCCATTTTCATGAGCAAAAATATAAAACTCATCATTTGTCTTATCAAGAGATTTACTATTATGAATTTCTATTTTTTCCACATGTAAATAAAATGAATCAGCCTCATTCTCATTTTCTTTTTTAGCCTGAAATATATCAACTACGGTGTAACCCATCAATAGAATTTTAGGAATAGCCAATTCTAATTTATTAGGATCATCATCAGCAAAGAAATACCCCCAAAGAAGTGGTTTTGATAAATCCCATTGACCATGCTCGGCAATGTCATTAAACATTTCGTCGAGCTGCTCAATAGTAATATTTTTGTTCGGTATGTTAGCCATAATTTTTCTCTTCAGAACTCAAGTTAAATCTTAATAAGAAAAGTACAATAATTAATTTTGATACTGCACTCTTCTAAACTTATAACGACACGCCCTGAGGTGGACGGCCAGTAAGAAATCGGCTTATTATAGCCCGAATTCAACATGCAAGTGCACCACAAGCAGTAAGATATTCTAAATGAAAGCATTCGGGTAAATAGGGCTCTAGTCACCTTACAAAAATCAGTTCTATAAAAACACTAAAACAAAGACGAAAGGAGATCAGTTAGTAACCAATTTATTCAAGAAGTTTAGCCGTCTAAATTTTATGGGTGATGAGATGGACGCTCGCGCAATCGGCGTCAATGCGCCAAACTAGATTTGAGTCTTAGTTAATTAACGGA